>RFPF01000210.1 GCA_009926295.1 Planctomycetia bacterium | reverse complement strand
GGGGACGGCATCAACGACGCCCCGGCGCTCGCCGCGGCCGACGTGGGGATCGCGATGGGCAGCGGCGCCGACGTCGCCCTCGAGACCGCCGACGTCACGCTCCTCTCCGGCGGCCTCTCGGCGGTGCCGCGCGCGGTGACGCTCGCGCGGGCGACGATGCGGAACGTGCGCCAGAACCTCCTCCTGGCCTTCCTCTACAACTGCCTGGCGATCCCGGTGGCGGCCGGGGTGCTCTATCCCTGGATCGGCCACGTCACGAGCCCGATGCTCGCCGCCGCCGCGATGACGGTCAGTTCGCTCTCCGTGATCGCCAATGCCCTCCGGCTGCGCCGGCTCGACCTGGCGGACGGCGATCCCGACGACACGGCACCACCGGTCTGAAGCCCCGGTGGGCGAAGGAAAAAGGTGGCAGCCACCTTTTGTCACCTTTTGTGCGGCCCGGAGCGTCCGTCCGGCAGGGCTTCTCGGGCCTGCGGCGATGGCCAGGTGTAATCGCCGCAGAAAGTGCGGCGATCATGCGTTTTATCCATGAAAAGCAGGGCTGGCCGGCATTCGTCTGGGACGACACGGAGGTTCTCGGTCGTCTCGTCGACACCCGCCACCGGCAGGGGTTGCTCCTGGGGAGGATGGCGGGGATCGGTTTCGACCTTCGGGAGGAGGCGGCGCTCCATGTGCTCACCAGCGACGTCGTCGCTTCGGCGGCGATCGAAGGGGAACGCCTCGACGGCGATGTCGTCCGCTCCTCGATCGCCAGGCGGTTGGGGCTGCCGCAGGGGGGCGTGCGCCGGGTGCCCCGCGACGTGGAGGGCTTCGTCGAGGTGATGCTCGACGCAACCCGCAACGCGTCCGCTCCGGTCACCGCCGCGCGGCTCCACGGCTGGCACGCGGCCCTCTTCCCCGTCGGCCACAGCGGCACCCGCCCCATCGCGGTGGGCTGCTGGCGCCCGGTCGAGGCCGGTGCGATGCAGGTGGTGTCCGGACCTATGGGAAGGGAGCGGGTGCACTTCGAGGCGCCGCCGGCCGAACGTGTTCCGGCGGAGATGGATCACTTCCTCGACTGGTGCGACACCCCCGGGCCGATCGATCCGGTCCTCCGGGCGGCCGTCGCCCACTTCTGGTTCGTCACGATCCATCCCTTCGAGGATGGCAACGGTCGCCTCGCGCGGGCCATCGCCGATCTCCTGCTCGCCCGGGCCGATGGCTGCCCGGAGCGCTTCTACAGCATGTCGACGCAGATCGAGGCGGAGCGGAGGGACTATTACCGGATCCTGGAGAGGGTCCAGCGGGGCGACCTCGACATCACTGCCTGGCTCGTGTGGTTCCTCGGGTGCCTGTCGCGCGCGATCGACGGCGCGGGCACGCTCGTCGACGGCGTGCTGCGCAAGGCCGACGTCTGGCGGTCGCTCGCGGCGGGCGCGCCTGTGAACGAGCGGCAACGTTCGGTGATCAACCGTCTGCTCGACGGCTTCGAAGGAGGGCTCTCCACGGCGAAGTACTCGCGGATGGAGAAGTGCTCGCCCGATACCGCACTCCGCGACATCCAGGATCTCATGGCCAGGGGCATTCTGGTCCGAAACCCCGGCGCCGGCCGGAGCACGAGCTACCGTCTGGCCGAACCAGGAGCGTGAGGGCCTCGTCCACGCTCATGACCCTCGCGACGGAGCGCTGGCCCTCCCGCCCGGGGTCAACGCTCGCGCGGATGTCGCGGGTCCGCGACCGGCGTGCCCCACACCCCCGCAAGCGGCACGACGAGGCCGTCGTAGGCCATTTCGACGCCGGCGGGAAGCCGCGCCGAAGCGGTGGTGTGCTCCAGGTCGTGGCACATGTGAACGAACAGCGTGCGCCTCGCACCGACGCGGGCCGCCACCGAGAGGGCCTCGTCGAGGGAGAGGTGAGTCGGGTGCCGGTCGGGCCGGAGGCAGTCGAGGACGAGCGTGTCGACGCCGGCCAGCAGCGGCCACGTCTCGTCGGGGATGAGGTTCGTGTCGGTGCAGTAGGCGAGGTCTCCGAAGCGGAAGCCGAGGACGTCGAACGTTCCATGGCGCAGCCGAAGCGGGATCACGCGGACCCCCAGCAGATCGAACGGTGCCGTCGAGATGCGCTCGAAGGCGATCTTGGGCACTCCGCCGCCCGGGACGGGAACCGGCTCGAAGGCGTAGTCGAAGGCCCTGCGGATCCGCAGTTCCACGCGTTCCTCGCAGTAGACGGGCACGGGGCCGCCCGCGCGGTAGCAGATCGGGCGGATGTCATCGAGGCCGTAGACGTGGTCGACGTGGTCGTGGGTGTAAAGGATCGCCTGCACGCTGCCGATTCGCTCCCGCAGCAGCTGGCTGCGGAGGTCGGGAGTGGTGTCGACGAGCAGCGTGCCGCCGGGCAGGCCGAGGGCCACGCTCGTGCGTGTGCGGCGATTCCGCGGATCGCCGCTCGTGCACGTGCCACACCCGCACCCAACGACCGGAACGCCCACGCTCGTGCCGGTGCCGAGGAAGAGCAGTTGCCCGGCGATGTCGCGGAACGGCCCTGCGTGGTGCGGATGGACGGTCATCACCGACATCGTAGCCGCCACACGGGAGTCAGCGCAACCGCAGGGCCGGCGTGCAGGCCTGCGAAACGCCGCGTCGCGGACACATGCCGTCCGGTATGAACTGCGGCTCCCTCGCCATGGCCCGCTTGGTGGCGTGCGCCCGGACGGTGAGCGTCGCCCGGCCCACGAGACAGATCAGGTTGCGATTCGCGGCAGCGGGATGCCGGCGGATCCTACCGACCCGCGGTCGGTTCGGGCGGGGCCGCGGGGGCATACGTCGTCCCCGGAACCCGCACGAACGTCGTGATCTCCCGCAGGCCTTCTCCGGGGACGAGAGCGACGGTGAACCGCTGCACGTTCCCGTCCACCAACACGGCCACTTCGACCGGAGTCCGACGCCCGCCCGACCAGTTTCGAAAGTGGTGGACCGCGACGGTGAATCGGCCGTAGGGCGCGCGTCCCTTGGCCCAGTACACGTTTTCCACGGGCTGCCACGTCAGCCGGGTGGGAGCCGCGTTCGCGTCCACGTCGAGGATGCCTCCGCAGACGCCGAACCGCGTCATCCAGTTGACGGCCGACATCCAACGGCCGTCGGCGGCGTCGACGAACACGTGAACGTCGATGTCGTCGATGGAATCCCAGCGGATTGACACCTGCACGTCGCCGGTGCGGGCTCCCGCGAACCGCAGCCTCCGGCCGAGTTCTCCTCCGAGGGCGGAGTTTCCGGCACCGGCTCCCCATCCATCGGTGGCGGCAAGGGATTCGACGGCCGGTCCGGTCGCGGCCACGGCGGCGGCCGTGCCGATCGTGGCCGCCGCCGGCAACGCGGCGAGCAGATGCTCCGTAGGCACGGCGGACGAGTCGCCGGCGCGCTCGAGCGCGGCGAGGTCCACCTCGGGAATCTCGACCGCGACGGCCTCGAAACGCGTCAGGGGATCGGGGAACATCGCGGGCTCCCTCGGCTCCGCCTCCGGAAGCGGAACGGCGGCCACGATCGGCTCGGCTGCCGCCGCGACCTCGATCGCGGCCTCCTCCTCGCCGAAGTCGAGGGTGAGCGCCACGGGGCTCGCATCACGAGGCGACCGGGTGGCGGCGAGCGCCATCGCGAGCAGGATGATCAGATGCAGGATCAGGCTCTGGACGAAACCCGTTCGGTAGATGTCCCGCACGAATCCGTCCACCGCCGCGACGAACCCCCGCGGCGGCGCAGCGGGTCGTCGCGTCGGCCGGACCTTCGGAGAGGCGAGCATGGGCATGGCAGTCCGGCGGCGATCCGCGGGAATCGGCCCGCGTCCCCCAGTCTAAGGGGGATCGGGCGGCCCGTTCAAACGTTCGCCGACGCCGCGGCCGAGACACTCGCCAACGGCCCCTGCGGGCCGCTATCCTCGCGTCGCGGGCGGGCCCCGCGCCCGTGCGATGCAACTGAAAGGAACCGGATGCAGCCGGCAGAATCCGACACGGCGAGCGTTTCAGAGCCGCAGCCGCAACCGGCCGAACCCGGCCCACGCACGCCGCTGGCATGGCGGGCCGGCCTCCTCGCGGTCTTTGTCGCGCTCACTGCCGCGGCATACGCCCTGCAGGGCACGATCGGCCCGAAGGGTGCGGCCCTGATCGGGTGCGTCGCCTTCTTCGTGCTCGGGGCGGCCGCCTCGACGAACCTCCGCGAGGTCAACTGGCGGACCGTGGCGGGAGGCGTCCTCCTGCAGCTCCTGCAGCTGGCCCTGGCCCTGCTCGTGATCCACGGCAGCGTCACGCTTTTCGGCACGACATGGTCGGTCCGCGGCCTGTTCGAAGTGGTCGGGGAGGTGGTGAAAGCCTTCATCGGTTTCTCCGACGAGGGGGCGAAGTTCGTCTTCGGCAACCTCGCCAATCCGGGCGACATCGCGCTCAACCCGGGGAAGGAATTCCTGTTCATGTTCGCCTTCAAGGCGCTGCCCCCGATCCTCTTCGTGTCGGCATTCTTCACGGTTCTCTACCACTTCGGCGTGCTGCAGGGGATCGTGCGGCTCTTCGCCCGGGTGATGGTGTTCGTGCTCGGCACGAGCGGGGCCGAGACGCTGTCCGTGGCCGCCAACGTGTTCATGGGGCAGACCGAGGCGCCGCTCATCGTCAAGCCCTACGTGCCGCGGATGACCCGCTCCGAACTTGCCACGCTCATGGTCAGCGGCTTCGCCCACATCTCCGGCGGCATGATGGCCGTGTACATCAACTACGGCGCCGATCCGGTCGCCGTGCTCACCACCTGCGTGATGGCCTGCCCCTGCAGCCTGTACCTCGCGAAACTCATCTTCCCCGAGACCTCCAAGCCGGAGACGAGCGGCCTGACGCCCCACACGGAGATCAAGTCACCCTACGTCAATGCGGTCGATGCCGCCGCGGCCGGCGCCGCCGATGGCCTGCGGCTGGCCCTCAACGTGGCGGCCATGCTCATCGTGTTCATCGCCTTCGTGGCGATGTTCGACGGCCTCCTCGGCTGCGTGAAGCCGCTCCTCGGCTGGTGCGGCCTGCCGGTGGCATGGATCGCCGACGGCCTGTCGCTGAAGATGCTGTTCGGCTGGCTCTTCGCCCCGGCCGCCATGCTCATCGGCGTCGAACCCGCCGACCAGCAGCAGGTGGGGTCGCTCCTCGGGGCGAAGCTCTCCATCAACGAGCACTACGCCTATCTGCAGATGAAGAAACTGCTCGCCGACGGGGCGATGCAGAAGCGCTCGTTCGAACTCGCCGCCTACGCGCTCACCGGCTTCGCCAACTTCGCCTCCGTGGGCATCCAGATCGGCGGCATCGGCGCGATCGCGCCGTCCCGCCGCCACGACCTCGCGAGGCTCGGGGGCAGGGCGCTGTTCGCGGGGTTCCTCGCCACGCTCATCAACGCCGCCATCGCCGGCGTCCTCACGGGGCGTTGACCGCGGCGGCGGCCCGGGCCTCCGCCGGGCGACCGGTGAACCGGCCGTGAAGGGGCCGGCCGTGGTATAGTGCCGCTGGAC
>RFPF01000209.1 GCA_009926295.1 Planctomycetia bacterium | reverse complement strand
CATCGCGGTGCCGAGGATGAAGTCGCCCCGGTAGGCGAGCCGCTCCGCGAGGCAGATAGAGAGCATGGTCCACCAGATGCGGAACCGCGCGCCGAGTTCGACGAGCCTGCCCGGACGGCCCATCGCGGCCGAAAGCGCGGGACTCATGCCTCGGCCCCCGCCGGCTCGGCCGGCCGCTCCGCACCGGTCCGAAACAGCCCCGCCACGATCTCCTCGAGCGGCACGTCCTCCACCGACACGTCGCGGACGCCCGCGCAACGGAGGATTTCGGGAAGCACGTCGGCGATCCGGCTGCGGTCGATCCGCAGCACCACCTGCGGACCGCGGATCTCGCAGGGAAAACCGAACCTCTCCATGTGGCCCGGCTCGGGCGCCTCGTCGAGGTCGAGCGTCACGATCTTGTGCGTCGTGAAACGATCGACGATCTCGGCGAGCGAGCCGTCGTAGAGGACGTCGCCGTGCGTGATCACCACGACCCGCTCGCAGAGGGCGGCCACGTCCTTCATGTAGTGCGTGGTCAGGATCACGGTCGTGCGCCGCTCGGCCTGCACGTGCCTCAAAAACTCATGGATCGTGTGCTGCGCGACGACGTCGAGGCCGATCGTGGGCTCGTCGAGAAACAGCACCTCCGGCTCGTGAAGGAGTGCCGCCACGAGCTCCAGCTTCATGCGCTCGCCGAGCGACAGGTCGCGGACCGGCTGGAGCACGAGCTTTCGTACGCCGAGCAGGTCGACGAGCTCGTCGCGGGTCCGCTCGAACCTGGCCGGTTCGAGGCGGTAGATCTCCTGGTGGAGGCGGAAGCTCTCGGCCGCCGGCAGGTCCCACCACAGCTGGTTCCGCTGGCCCATCACGAGGGCGAACCGTCGGCGGAAGTCGTCTGCCCGCTCCCAGGGCACGTGGCCGAGCACGCGGGCGGTGCCGCGCGTGGGCGTGATGATCCCCGAGAGAAGCTTGAGAAACGTCGTCTTGCCGGCGCCGTTCGGCCCGAGGAGCGCCACGAACTCGCCCCGGCTCACGGACAGGCTCACGCCCTTGAGTGCCTCGACGAGCCGGCCGGGCCGGTGGAACAGGCTCCGGACGCTCGCCACGAGCCCCTCGGGCTTGTCGAACACCCGGTAGCTCTTGGCGAGGCCGTCGACCTCGATGACGGCCCCCGGCGACGGCTCTCCACTGGAGTTGTGCATGCGGCGAGTATAGGGGAAAACGGTCGGGCGGCCCCTTCCCGGGGCCGCGGGAGACCCGGCATGTTCCGCATCGGACTCGGACACGACACGCACCGCCTCGGCGCCGGCGACGCCCTCCGGATCGGCGGCATCGCGATCCCGCACGACAAGACGGCGATCGGCCACAGCGACGCCGACGTGCTCCTCCATGCGATCACCGACGCACTGCTCGGCGCCGCCGCGCTCGGAGACATCGGCGAGATGTTTCCGGACAGCGACCCCGCCAACGAGGGCCGCGACTCGGCCGACATGCTGCGGGCCGCCCACGCTCGGGTCGCCACCGCCGGCTGGAGGGTCGTGAACCTGGATTGCGTGATTTTCGCCCAGCGGCCCAAAATCCTCCCGCATCGGCAGCACATCCGGGATCGGATCGCCGCGATCCTGGGCCTCGACGCGGCGGCCGTTTGGCTCAAGGCCAAGACGGGCGAGCACGTCGGGCCGATCGGCGAGGAACTCGCGATCGGCGCCGAATGCGTGGTGCTGCTGGAGCGGACGTGACGGGGCGAGATGATCGGACCGGCGACGGGAACGGAGGCGAGATGACGGCGACGGCTCTTCCGCGGATCGAGGTCTACAGCACGCTCTCGAAGAAGAAGGCGCCGCTCGAGACGGTGCAGCCCGGCCACGTGGGGATGTATCTCTGCGGGCCCACGGTCTACAAGCCGAGCCATATCGGCCACATGGTCGGCCCGGTGATCTTCGACACCGTGAAGCGTCATCTCGAATACTCCGGCTGGAAGGTCACCTGGGTCGTCAACATCACCGACGTCGACGACAAGATCATCGCCGAGAGCACGGCCCGCGGCACGACGATGGCGAAGCTGGCAGAGGAGATGACGGCCGACTATCTGGCGAATCTGGCCGTCCTCGGCGTCACCGGCATCGACGAGATGCCGAAGGCCACGGAACACATCGGCACGATCATCGCCTTCATCGAGGGTTTGATCGCCAAGGGCTGTGCATATGCCAGCGACGGCGACGTCTATTTCGACGTCACGAAAGACGCCGACTACGGCAAGCTCACCAACCGCTCGGTCGAGCAGACGCAGGGCGAGGGCGGCTCGACGGCGGAGAGGAAGCGGTCGGCGGCCGACTTCGCGCTCTGGAAGAAGGCGAAGCCGGGCGAGCCCTCCTGGGAAAGCCCGTGGGGCGCCGGCCGGCCGGGCTGGCACATCGAGTGCTCGGCGATGAGCAAGGCGATTCTCGGGCCGCACTTCGACATCCACGGCGGCGGGCTCGACCTCGTGTTTCCACACCACGAAAACGAGATCGCCCAGAGCGAGTCGCTCCACGACCGCCCGATGGCCACCTTCTGGATGCACAACGGCCTGATGCAGGCGGCGGGCGCCGCGGGCAAGGTGGGCGGCCGACCTCGGGGTGAGGCAGGCGCGGCCAGTGACGATGCGGCGGCACAGGCGGCGACGAAGATCTCGAAGTCGACCGGGGCCGAGCCTTTCAAGAACCTGCTCGCCCGCCACCGTCCGGAAGCGATCCGGATGCTCCTCGTTTCCACCCATTACCGCAGCCCGATCCACTTCGGCGAGGAGCCGCTGGGCGAGAGCGCCCGGGCGATGGAGGCGTTCGAGCGGCTCTTCGCCCGCTTCCAGAGGGTGAGCGGAAAATCGTTCTTCACCCTCCCCTTCCGGAATCGCGCCGTCGGCGACGCGGCCGTGGCCGCCGCCGGCGACGACGCATCAACGCTGCGTGGAAAATTTCTCGCGGCGATGGACGACGACTTCAACACCGCGATCGCGATCGCGACGCTCTTCGACTTCGTGCGCGTCGCCAACAAGTTCATCGACCAGCACTCGCTCGAGGCGAAGAAGCCGGCGGCCGAACTCGCCACGCTCGACGCGATGATGCTCGTGCTCCGCGAACTCACCGGGGTCCTCGGCCTCTTCCTCGAGGAGCCCCGGACGCAGTCCGGCGGTGCCGACGAGTCGCTCGTGGGCAAGCTCATGGATCTCGTGATCGAGATCCGGGCCAATGCCCGCAAGGCGAAGGATTTCGCGACGGCCGACCTCGTGCGCAACAAACTCACGGAGGCGGGCATCGTCCTCGAAGACCGTCCCGACGGCACCGGCTGGAGCCGGAAGTGAACGGCCTCCTCACGCCCGAGACGTTCTTCAAGGCGACGAACACGGCCGCGCTCATCGCCTGGATCGCGCTCGTGGCATTCCCTGGCCGGCGGTTCGTATCGTACGTGCTCTGCGCGCTTGTCGTGCCCGGGCTGCTCGCGGCCTGCTATGCGGCGGTCATCGGCTGGAAGCTCTCCGCCGACGGCCCGCCGCCGGGCGACGTGATGACGATCGCGGGCCTGCGGAGCGTGTTTGCAGACGACTGGGTGTTCGCCGCGGCGTGGACGCACTACCTCGTGTTCGACATGGTGGTGGGGGCGTGGATCGCCCGCGACGCGATCCGTCTCGCCATCCCCTGGCCGATCCGCACGCTCGCCCTCGTGCTGACGTTCCTCGCCGGCCCGGTCGGGTTTCTCGTCCACCTCGTCGGTCGCGCGACGGTACCACCGGCCGAGCGAGCGACTGGACGACCCATGCCGGCGCCGTAGTGATCGGATGAATACCACGCCTCCTGCGGCCGTCATGCCGATCCCAAGCGGGCGTCGCGGAGACCTCGACGCCCTGCGCAGTTTCGCCATGCTGCTCGGTATCGTCGTGCACGCGAGCCTCGCCTACTTCCCGATTCCGTGGCCGGTGCAGGATCCACGGCAGGCACGGCTGTTCGGCATCCTGTTCGCCGCGATCCACGGCTTCCGGATGCCGCTCTTCTTCCTGCTGAGCGGATTTTTCACGATGCTCGTCCTGCGCCGCAGCGGGGTTCGCGGCCTGCTCGCCCAGAGGACGCTGCGAATCCTCCTGCCGTTGGCCGCGGCGATGGCCACGATCCTGCCGCTCGATTGGGCCGTGATCTCGTTGGCCATCCAGCGAGGCACGGCCTCCGTGGGCAGCCGGAGCCCGCTCATCGGCGGGATTTTGGCCGGTGACGGGAACGCCGTCGCGAGCGCGCTGGCTGCGGGATCCAGTGCATCGGCCGTGGATCCTGTCTCGGGTGTCACGCCCCTGGGATACGCGGCGATGCGCGGGGACGCCGGGATCGTCAGATCCCTGCTCGCAGCCGGCGCGGCGGTGGACGAGCGAAACAGGGACGGCAGCACGCCGCTGCACGGCGCCGCGTTCATGGGCACCGCCGAGGTCGCCGAACTGCTGCTCGCCCACGGGGCGGATCCCGTGGCCAGGAACTCGGCCGGCAAGACGCCGCTCGACGCGATGGACTATCCGCCCGACCTGGCCGTCCTCGCAGGACGGTTCCTCGGAACGCCCGAGCGGGATGTACGAGACCTCACGAGCGGCCGTGCGCAGGTGAGCATGCTGCTGGCCGCCCGCACGGCGACCGCGAGGCGTTCTGCGCGAGCCGCATTGACGGCCGGGTATCGAGCCTGGATTTCGTCGCCCGCGCTGCGGGTCGACCTGTTCGGCCGCTCGTGGCACCTGTTCATGACCGACCTGTTCGACCACCTCTGGTTCCTCTGGTATCTCTGCTGGCTGGTGGCGTCGCTGGCCCTCGCCGAGATCGTCCACGTCGCCCCGACGGGCCGCCTGCGGTGGTGGCTCGTGCCGGCCAGCTGCGTGCCCTACGCATTCATGTCGTTCCCCTACGGCCCGGACACGGCGATCGGCCTGCTCCCGATGCCGCACCTGCTCCTGTTCTACTGGTGCTTCTTCTGGTTCGGGGCCGCGACGTTCGCCGCCGAGGGCACGGCGACCGCCCTCGGCCGGCACTGGCGCGCGACGCTCCCGCTCGCGTTGGTGATTCTCTTTCCCGTCGGCCTCGCCACGCTGGGCACCGCATCGCTCGCGGCGACGCTACAGCCGGCCTATGCGTGGGCGATGTCGCTCGGCCTGATCGGCCTCTTCCACAGCGTTTTCTCGAGGCCTTCGCCGCCCATCCGCTGGCTCGCCGACGCGGCCTTCTGGATGTATCTCGCCCACGTGCCCGTGGTCATCCTCGCCCAGACGCTCCTCGTCGATCTGCCGTGGCCGGCAGCCGCGAAGTTTGCGGCCGTCGTGGCCGCCACGCTGGTGCTCCTGCTCGCGACGTACCGCTGGTGCGTGCGTTTCACGCCGATCGGATGGCTGCTCAACGGCCCGCGGGCCCCGGAGGGCCAGACCAATCCGCGGCTTTCCTGAAGCTAGCGGAGCTGGATCGTGACGGGCTCCTCCGCCGTGCCGGCGGGCTCGGTAGGCATGGCGGCCGCCATGTCGCGGATGTCCTGCGTGATCTTCATCGAGCAGTACTTCGG
>RFPF01000208.1 GCA_009926295.1 Planctomycetia bacterium | reverse complement strand
CCGCGCCTTCGCCCTGCTTGCCCGCGCCTTCGCCCTGCTTGCCCGCGCCTTCGCCCTGCTTGCCCGCGCCTTCGCCTTGCTTGCCTACGCCTTCGCTGCTCTTGCCTGCGGCAGCCTGTCCACCCGACTGCCCGCCAGCGGCACCTTCCCCGCCACCTTTTTCGGACCGTTCTCCCCCGGCCTGTCCTTCTCCGCCACCCGACTGGCCACCGGCTCCCTGACCCTTGCACGACGGGCAACCATCCTTTCCGCAGGGCTGACCGTCGGCTCCAGCGCACTCGGGGGCATGTTCGTGCACGCCGTCGCCCGCCTCGCGCCGATGCTCGAGAATGCGCTCCATCGCTTCGCCGTCGTTCGTGCCATCCGCGGCAACGGCGCTATCTCGGGCCGAGCGCCCCTGCCCCTGGTCTCCGCCGCCTTGTCGTCCTCGCCCAGCGCCGGGTGGCTGTCCTCGCTCGGCTCCCCGGGCATTCGTCTGGTCACCAGCCTGGCCGGCCTCCGACTGCTGCCCTCCCTGACGCTCCGCTCCTCCCTGCTGCCGGCCCTGTTGCTCGCGGCCACCCTGCCGCTCGCCCTGCGCGCCGACCCCCTGCCCCTGCTCTGCGCCCTGTCCCTGGTTCTGTCCCTGCCCCTGCTGGTCGCCCGCCTGCTTGGCGGCTGACGGTTGCTGCTGTGCCGCGCCGCTCTCGCCGCCCTGCGCCTGGCCGTCCTGCTGGCCCTGCTCCTGCGGTTTTCCCTGCTCCTTGGGTTTTCCCTGCCCCTGGGGTTTTTCTTGCTCCTGGGCTTTGGTCCGGTCGTTTGTTCCGCCCTCGGTTTTGTCCCCGTCCTTCTTTTCCTTTTCACCCTGAGCATTCTCGGCAGGCTGATCAGGCTGATCGCCGGTCTGGGTGCGGCCGTTGCCCGGCTGCTCCTGTCGGCCGTCCTGCCGCTGGCGGCTGTCCTGGCGGCCGTCGTCTTCGGACCGTCGCCCGGGCGGTGGCGGCTCCGGCTGCCGAGGAGGCGCGGTCGGGTCGATCCGCAGAGCCTGCCATGGCGAGTGCGACACGTTCGGCCGCTTCGGCTTGTTGTCAACCGCGACGGCTCGATACTCGAGCACCGCTCCGGCGCCCGCTCCGAGCCGCTCGGGCACGAGCTGCGCGGCACCGCGGAACGCCGTCGAACGCTCCTGCTCGAGGAGCACGACTTCCGGGCCGGATGCTCCGCCCTGCAGGCGGGTCTCGATGACGACACGGGCGAGCGCGAAGTCGGGATCGTGCGCCTGCACTCGCACCGTCACCGGCGCTGCGGGCGGCACCCGCAGCGGCGACTCCCGCGGCTCCTCGATCGCCACCTCCGGGGCCGCGTCGGCGACCACCTCGATCCGGTGCTCCAGCGGATCGACGACCACCTGATCGCGGGCCCCGGCGTCGGCAGATCGTGGCTGGAACAGAAGGCGGTACGAGGTGTGCTCCGGGCCCGTGCCCTCGGCGTTGAGCTGGAGCCTGAACGATTTCGTCACTCGAGCCAGGTCGGCGGCCGACCTCGTGAATCGCAGGTCACGGCTGCCGTCGCCGCCGAAGTCGATCCACGCGTCGTCGAGCGGCTTGTTGCTCTCGGCGACGATCGTCGCCTCCGTGCCCTCGACCGCGCGGATGTCGCCCTGCCAGGCCACGCTTTCCGGAGCGAGGCGCGTGTAGGGAGGAAACACGTAGCGAATCTCCCGCACGAGCAGCGCGGGCGAATCGACCACGGCCACGCGCAGGGGTCCGCTTCGGGCATCACCGGCGGCGATCGTGATCTCGACCGACTGGTCGAGACCGCGGGCCGAGTCCGGCAGGACCGCGGCGAACATTCGCTGCGCGCCCGCGGCGGCCGGGGATCGCGTCAGCTCCGCATCCCATGCGGGCAGCGCCGCATCCACCGATCCGTCGGCCTTCAGCGGAGCCACGACGACGAGGGGCTTTTCGCCGGAGCGCAGGCCGCGGATGTCGGACGCCACCACCAGCTGCCGGCCGCGCACCAACGTGGCGGTGCCGGCGTCGATCTCGATCCGCCGCCGATCGAGGACGTCGGCCGCGGCGTTCTCCTCGCCCGGCACCCTCCACGCGAGCCGCGGCGGCGCGATGTGCACCCGCGACGGTGCGGCCAGGCCGGCCCAGGGAAGGAACAGCCGGCCTGCGGTCACGAGGAGGCTCTTCGGCGCGGTCAGCTCGTAGAGGCCCGCCAGTGCGACGAGCGTCGCCAGCACGTATGCCAGCCGCAGCGGTGTCGTCCGGTCGATCACCGCCTCGACGGGCACTTCGGCCAGCCGCTTGGCGGTGCGCCTTTCCAGGGATCGCACGACCTTCTCCGGGTTCGCATCGGGGTGGGCCTTCACGAGCACGGTGTTGACGAGGTCGTTGTGGAGTTCCGGGTGTTCGCGTTCGATCGCCCGTGCCGCGTACACGAGGTTGACGCGATAGCGGACCAGCGGCAGGAGCCAGCGCACGGCCGACGCCGTCAGTGCCACCAGCGCGACGCCCAGCCACGCCCAGCGAACGGCCGGCGCGAGACCTCCGGGCACGAGCCAGTGCTCGGCCACGACCCCGATCGCGAGCCACAGCCCACCCGCCACCGCCGCACCGAGCAAAAAGGTCGTGAGGGCGACTCCCTTGTAATCGGCGCTCGCCGCGGCAAGTCGCTTGGCGAGGTACCGGTCGGACTTCGACTCCGGTTCCGGGCCGCTCGTCCACCCGGCGACAGCCAGATCCGCCACGGCAACTCCCGGGTCGATGCCGCCTGAAGAGGCCGGAGCCGCTTCACCGGCCGGCGCAGCGGTCTCAGAAACGGTGGCCATCGCGGGGCTCCGGGAATGCCGCGGGCGAACTGATCGGCCGGCGGCACGCGGGATTCATCCACAAGTATATCGGCCGGGCGACCTCCTCGGCTCGCCACGTTGACGCCGATTCGTGGCCCCTTCTATCGTGCGGTGATTCCCGGCCGATATCCATGTCTGTCCTTCCCGACGGCGATGCGTTCCGCAGGCTCGTCGATGGCTCGCGCCGCGGCGCGGCCGCGACGCTCGCCCGCGCCGGCCTCGCGGCCCTGTCCGTCCCGTATGCCGCGGTCGTGCACGTGCGCAATTCCGGCTACGACACGGGACTCCTTCCCGTGCGTCGGGCGGCGGTGCCGGTCGTGTCCGTCGGCAACCTCACGCTCGGCGGCACCGGCAAGACGCCGCTCGTCGCGTGGCTTGCCCGGCGCTGCCTCGCCGCCGGCCGGCGGCCGACGATCGTCAGCCGCGGCTACGGCGCCGCTCCCGGCCGGACGAGCGACGAGGCGGCGGAACTGGCGCTCGTCGTGCCCGGTGTGCCGCACGTGGCCGACCGCGACCGCGTCGCGGCGGCAGCCGCGGCGACCGCTGGCGGCGCCGAGGCCATCGTGCTCGACGACGGCTTCCAGCATCGCCGCCTCGCCCGCGACCTCGACATCGTGACCATCGACTGCACGGATCCGTTCGGCTGCGGCAGGCTGTTCCCCCGCGGACTCCTCCGCGAGCCGGCAGCCGGACTGCGCCGCGCCGGCGCCCTGATCCTCACGCGTTGCGACCACGTCCACCCCGGCCGTCGGAGCGAGATTCTGGCCGCCGCCTCGGACCACTGCCGGGGACGGATGCCGGCGGTGGTGGCGGAGACCGTGCACGGGCCGGTTCGGCTGCGCACCTCCGCGGGTGCGGAAATCCCGCTCGGCATGCTGCGGGGCCGCCGGGTGGCCGCCTTTTGTGGCATCGGCAACCCGGGAGCCTTTCGCCGCACGCTCGACGGCCTCGGCGCGGAGGTCGTCGCCTTCCACCCGTTCGCCGATCACCGTGTTTACGAGCACGCCGATGCCGAAAACCTCGGGGCAGCGGCCGCTGCCGCACGGGCCGACTTCGTCGTCGCCACGCTCAAGGACCTCGTGAAACTGCCGCGGGAGACGCTGGGCGGGATTCCACTGGTCGCCCTCGAGATCGCGATCCAGTTCCTCGCGGGGGAGGAGGATCTCGACCACCTCGTCGGCGCGATCCTCTCGCGCGGGATGCCCGACAACCGAGTCGGGGGCGGGGCATGATGCGCCGGATCGGGCGGCACGCGGTCGACTGCTCGCTCGTCGTCAACACGTTCGAGAAGCCGCGGCATCTCGCGCTGGTGCTGGAATCGATCGCCGCGCAGGCGGGCGTGGCGGGCCGGCTCGAGGTGATCGTGGCCGACGACGGCTCGCGCGACGACACGGCCGCCGTCGTGGCGGCGTTCGCCGAGAAGGCGCCGCTGCCGGTGCAGTTGACGAGCGAGCCGCACGCCGGCTTCAGGCTGGCTCGGGTGCGGAATCGGGGGGCACGGCTGGCCGCGGGAGAATACCTGCTGTTTCTCGACGGCGATTGCATCCTGCCGCGCGACCACGTGGCCGCCCACCTCGAGCGGCGGCGCCGGGGTGCGGCGATGATCGGTTCGTGCGCGCGGCTTCCTGAGAACACCAGCGCGACGCTCGAAGCGGGCGGCCTCGCGGCGACCGACCTCGCGGCCCTCGCGCCCGCAGCGGAACTCCGGGCGCTGCGCCGGCAATGCCGCAAGGCACGGTGGCACGCGCTCATCCGTCATCCCACGAAGCCGCGGCTCGTGGGCAACAACTTCGGCGTCTGGAGGAGTGACTTCGAGCGGGTCAACGGGTTCGACGAGCGGTTCGTCGGCTGGGGGCAGGAAGACGACGACCTCGGCCTGCGGCTCCGTGCCGCCGGCGTGCGGCTGGAGTCGATCCTCGATCGCACGTGGTCGCTTCACGTCTGGCATCCCACCGACCCATCCGCCGGAACACGCTGGCGTGACGGTCCGAACGTGGGCTACTTTCTGCGGCGCGGGAGGCTCACCGCGTGCCGCCGCGGGCTCGTCGAACGGGACGCCGCGGCGATCCGCTGGGGGCTCCCGCACGACCTCGAGACCGAGCCGCTCGCGCGGGCCCTCGCCGGGGTGGTTCCGGACGCGGCCCGCGTCGCCCCCGGCACGCCGTGCGAGATCGAGATCGTCACGCGGCCGGGCACCGGCCGGTTCAACCGCGCTGCGGAATGCCGCCTCGTGTTCGCCGCGGCCGACGCCGCCGTGGAATGGGGCGTACGACGGGTGGCGGACCGCGTCGTGCGAGTCGCGCCGGGGGATGTGGCAGCGGCGGTCGCCGACGCGGGCTGAACGCTACTTCCGCTTCTCGTTGTGGACGGTGTGCTTGCGGAGTCGAGGCGAATACTTTTTGACCTTGAGCTTCTCGCCGCCCGTCTTGCGCCGCAGCGTGTAGTTCATGTCGCCGGTTTCCTCGCACACGAGGTGGACAACTTCGAGCTTCTTCTTGCCTTTTGCCATCGGGGGAGTCTCGCTGCGGGAACTGCGCTGTCGGTGCCCGGATCGTAATCGTCGACCGTGCGGCCCGCCAGCCACCCGGCTTTCGGCGGGCCAAAAGCCCGTTCGCCACCGGAGCCGACGGGCTCGGGAGTGACACCGGCACACCAGCCGCACACCGCGTGATTTGCGATCGGCACCGCGGTCGATACCATTGAACGGTGGGTTCGCACGGGAGGCCTCCCCCGGGG
>RFPF01000207.1 GCA_009926295.1 Planctomycetia bacterium | reverse complement strand
CGTCCGCCCCCGGACCCGTTGTCGGACG
Source organism: Planctomycetia bacterium (assembly GCA_009926295.1). Lineage (GTDB taxonomy): Bacteria > Planctomycetota > Planctomycetia > Pirellulales > UBA1268 > RGVT01. The sequence goes on along the minus strand of RFPF01000207.1, from coordinate 5,552 downwards.
TGTAGATCACGTACGTGTCGCCCGCGAGGCCGAGCCGGTCGATCGCGAGGAGCACCCGGCCGACGCCCGTGTCGAGGTCCTCGGTGATGGCGGCAGTCGTCACCCTCCTGTCGTCGGCGTCGCCAAACTTCTCCCGATACTTGGCGAGCGTCGCGGTGAGCGCGTTCTCCGCGGCATGCAGCGCGTTCCACGAGAGCTGGATGAAGAACGGCCTGCCGGCCGCCTTGTTGCGCGCCATGAATGCCTCGGCCCGCTCGGCCATGCCGAAGATGTCTACCGGATTGGGATCCACGAACCGGTAGGCGTTCTCATTGCCGGTTTCCCCGTCGTGCTCGTCGTAGCCGTGCCGGCCCGGGCCACCGCCGGCGATGTGCCACTTTCCGTAATGGGCCGTCGCATACCCGGCCTTCCTCAGCACCTCGCCGATCGTGACGTCGTCGGCCGAGATGGCCTTGATGTTCGTCGGCTCGATGAGCATCCGGCCGCGTTCCGGTGGGGCCGCCTTCGTCCAGTGCAGCGTTGCCGGACTCCGGCCCGTCTGGATGCTGATCCGCGTCGGCGAGCAGACCGGCGCGGGCGCGTAGGCGCACGAGAACCGCTTTCCCTGCCGCGCGAAGATTTCGAGGTTCGGGGTGTGGAAGGAGTCCCCCCGCGACGCCGCCGCGCCCGGCGCCATCTCCACCGAGAGGCCGTTCCAGCCCTGGTCGTCGGCCAGCATGAGCACGATGTTGGGCCGGTCTCCCGCCCGGGCAACGGCGGGCGTCACCGCAGCCAGCCATGCCGCCAGCATCCACGGCCGGTGCATCATCGCGGACGCCCTCCCGGCGGTCGCCGCCCGCCGCCCTTCGGCGGCCCCTGCGGCACGACGTTGTTCAGGTTCGAGAAGTCGGGCCGGTCGCGGCCGTCGGGCGGCCTGGCGACGCGGTGGCGGAAAACGACCGTGTTGTCGAGCCTCACGTCGTCCGTCCAGATGAACTTCGCCCCCGCGAAGTCGGCGTCGTAGTAGGGCTGCTTCGGATCGATTTCCCGCTCGGAGTATTCGCGTGCGGCCTTCCAGCCGCTGTCGTCGAAGTCCACGGCGAACCAGTCGGCGGGCAGCGGCGTGGATTCGACGCGCGGGTTCGCCGTGTCGCCCCCGATGGGACCGCGGGAGAAGCACCTGGCCTTCCAGGTGCCGTTCGTCACCGTCCCGTCGCCGAACTTGAGGATGAAGCCCCCGTCGCCGACGTTCGTGTTCGCGTATTCCATGCCCGTCTCCGGGTCGGCGTTGTCGCGGGCGAGCACCGCGATCGTCATCGGGTATGCCGGGAGGATGTCGACCGAGATCACGTTGTGCGGGACGAACCGGATCGAGTCCACCGCCACGAGCTCGCCGTTGACATAGAGCTCGAAGGTGTTGTCGGCGTACACGTTGGCCCGGATGGTGTCGGCCAACTGCGGCTTCCGCATGCCGCCGCCCGGAGGCTGGGCGGATGCGAGGCCGGCCGCCACGACGAAGCCGACGACGGCGGTGACGGTGCGGTATGGCATGCGGGATCCCGGTGGAGGTGATCGGCGTCGGCTTCAACGGGCCCGTCGCTGGAAAGTTGCGGGGGACTCCGCCGGGCTCAGTCCGCCTCGCCGTGGGCGGTGACGACGATGCGGCGGGACGCGGCCCGGTTGCGGTGCTCACACAGGTAGATGCCCTGCCACGTGCCCAGGCAAAGCCTGCCCCCGGCGACCGGCACCGACACGGAACTGCCGATCAACGCCGACTTCACGTGCGCGGGCATGTCGTCCGGCCCCTCGACCGTGTGGGTGAAGGGGAGGTTCTCGCGGGCGATCTCATTGAAGGCCAGCTCGAGGTCGGGGGGGACGTCGGGATCGGCGTTCTCGTTGAGGCACAGGCTTGCCGACGTGTGCTGGATGAACACGTGCAGGATGCCGACGCGCAGCCGCCCGATCTCGGGCAGGGCCGCCTCGATCTCGGGCGTGATCAAGTGAAAGCCACGCGACCGCGGGGCGAGGCCGACCCGCTGCTGAAACCATGCCATGCGCCCTTCTCCCCGGTTGTCCCGTCGGACCCCCTTCTCTTCGATCGGCATGTCCGCCCCGGCACTCACCGCCCGGCCGGCCGCCGCCAGACCGTCGCCCCCTCCTTGATCGTCTCCTCCACGTGAATCGATGCGATCTCCGTCGCGGGCACCGTCAGCGGGTTGGCTGAAAGCACGGCAAAATCCGCGAGCTTTCCCGGCTCGATCGAGCCCTTGAGCCCCTGCTCGCCATACATCCGGGCGCCGTCGATCGTGATCGCCTCGAGGGCCTCCAGCGCCGTCACCCGTTCGTCGCAACCGATCACCCTGCCCGACCGCGACACGCGGTTCACCGCCGTGTGGATCGTGAAGATCTGGTCGAGCGGCGACACGTTGAAGTCGGTGTGGTTGGCAGGCCTGATGCCAAGAGCCCGCGCCGACTTCATCGGGCTGATGAAATCCGCCTGGGCTGCTCCCCTGTTCTCGACGTGCGTGTCGCCGAAGTAGAAGCAGTGGAGCGTGAAGAACGACGGAGTGATCCCCCACGCCCTGTATTTCTCGAGCTGGTCGCGCCGGATGAACTGCGAGTGCACGCCGATCGTGCCCCGCGGCTTCGCCGGATCGCCGCCCGACGCGTAGCGATGCGCCTCGAGGAGCGCATCGATTGCCGCGTCGCCGTTGCAGTGCACGAACACCGTGGCCCCGCCGTCGTAGGCTTTCTTCACCCACTCGTTGAGAGTCGGCTGGGGGAACGAAAGCTCTCCGCGCCAGTCCTTCTCCCCGGCCGGCCCGGGGACGAGATAGGGAGTCGTGAAGCACGCCGTCCGCCCCTGCGGCGAGCCGTCGGAGACGATCTTCACGCCGCCGATCCGCAGTCGGTTCTTGTAGTCGGGCTCGTTGTGCGGCAGCTTGCCGTCGAACACGGCGTCGATCTCGGTGATGAACGGCAGCGCCACGAGGTCCAGCCGCAGGCTCCCGCGGTCGGCGAGGATCCGCAGCAGGTCGAGTTGGTGCTTCATCGTGGCCCCTTCCTGGGCCGTGGTGATGCCCTCGCGGAGGTAGAGCTCCTGACCGGCGGTGAGCAACGCGAGCGTTTCCTCGTCGCCGGGGCCAGGCACCTTGGAGAAGATCGGGAGGAACGCCGTCTCGAAGAGCAGGCCGTCGGGCTCGTCGGTGCCGGGCTCGCGGCCGATCACGCCCCACGCCGGCGTCGGCGTGGCGGCGGTGATCGAATAGGTGGCAAGCGCCCTCGAGTTGAGCATCGCTCCGTGGCCCGACACGTGGACGAGGATCACCGGGTTGTCAGGAAACGCGGCGTCGAGCTCCTGTTTCGTGGGGGGCCGTTTCTCCGCGAGCAGTTCCGGGTCGTACCCGAAACCCATCACGAATTTCCCCGGACCGATGTTGCGCCGCGCCTGCAGGTCCTGCAGCGCCGCGATCACGTCGGCCACCCTCCTGCACGGCCCTGCGGGCGGCGATGCACAGAGCGCCTGCGTCTGCACGTCGACGAGCGACATGAAGTGGCTGTGGCCGTCGATGAAGCCGGGCACGAGCGTCCGGCCGGCGAGGTCGGTGATCACGGTGGCCGGACCGGCGAGACGCATCACCTCCGCCTCGGCTCCGACGGCCGTGATCCTACCCGCGGTGATCGCGACCGCCGCGGCCGTCGGCTGAGCCGGGTTCACCGTAACGATCGGCCCGCCGCGGATGATGCGTTCGGCGGGCGCGACCGCGTCGACTCGGTCTCCGGCGAACCACGCCAGGCCGGCCAGGACGGCGGCCCAGCGGTTGACGGTTGGAGACACCCGGGCGGTCGGCATGGTCTGAGTTCCTCGTGAACTGCGAGGCGGAGCCCTTGTTCCCCGGCAAGAATAGGGCGGTCGCCGTCCCCGCCGCAACCGCCCGCGCTGGCGGCGGCTCGAACGGGTCGGCTACATTCCGGGGCTTTCCGACACACCGCCGGCCGCCGCACCCGCCCATGCACGACCTGCCGAAGCAATACGACCACAAGGCCGCGCAGGCCCGCTGCCTGGCCCTGTGGGACGCGAACCGCTCGTGGCACGCCGAGGCCCCCGCGGCCGGCGATCCGCGAAGAGTGTTCTCGATCGTGATTCCGCCGCCGAACGTCACCGGCGCGCTGCATCTGGGCCACGCCCTTAACAACACGCTCCAGGACATCCTGGTGCGCACGCGGCGGATGCAGGGCTTCGTGACGCTCTGGATGCCGGGCACCGACCATGCGGGCATCGCGACCCAGGCGGTCGTCGAGCGACGGCTGCTCGAGGAGGAGAAACTTTCGAGGCACGACCTCGGCCGGGAGAGACTCGTCGAGCGGATCTGGGCATGGAAGCGGCAGTACGAGAAGCGAATCCTCGGCCAACTCCGCGACCTGGGGGCGAGTTGCGACTGGGACCGCACCCGTTTCACGCTCGACGACCAGTGTGCAGCCGCGGTTCGCGAGGCGTTCTTCCGGCTCTTCAAGCGGGGACTCGTGCGGCGTGGCAAGCGGCTGGTCAACTGGGACACGTTCCTGCAGACGGCCGTGAGCGACGACGAGGTGTTCCACGAGCAGGTCAAGGGGCATTTCTGGCACATCCGATACGACGTGGTCGACGCGGGCCCGGGTGAGCCGGCGAGCGTCACGGTGGCGACCACCCGGCCTGAGACGCTGCTCGGCGACACGGCCGTCGCCGTCCACCCGGACCCTTCGGCGGCCCTGGCCGACGCCCGAAACACCAGACGGTCGAACTCCGGGATCAGATCGGCGATGAACTGCAGCCCCACGCGTGTCCCGTCGCCACGCTGCATGCCGGTCTCGTTGACGATGGCGTAGAGCTTGTACACGGCCGGATAATTCGCCAATTCGATGCGGGCGATCTGCGGGGCCATCCATTTCCCGGTGGCGGCGTAGGTCCAAAGGATGCGCAGCGTCTCCCCGGGCTTCTTGAAGCAGCCGGCGAACACCTCCGCCTTCGTGCCGTCGTCGAGCGGAATCACCTCCCGGTGCTCCTGCTCGGCGATCTCGAAACCGGCGCTGGGATAGCAACGATCGGGGGTATGGCCCGAAGCGTCACGCGGCGTGGCACAGACCACGAACACGCCGATGTGCACGCCCGTGTCGACGTTCTCGTACTCGCGCGAGATGTGCCCGACGGCACCGGCGGCCTTGAGCTGGGCCGGATCGGCCGCCGTCTCCGCCACCATCCTCCAGGGACCGAACTCCCGGGGAAACCCGGCGGAGAGAAACTCCGAATCCCGCTTCAGCTCCGCGACGACATCCTTGGCCCCCCAGCGCTCGGTGAGCACGCCCTGGATGGCCGTCACGGCCATCACCGCGAGCGCCCCGAGGACCAGCGTCGCCCAACTGGACCACGATTTCTTCATCTTGCCATCCTCCCGGGTCGTGAACCGCGCGCCGCACGCGGCGTCCGACGCGTTCCGTCAGGCTCACACCGCGATCCGGCGTTGCACGGCACCGGAATCGGTCGATCGCATCCCGCTCACGACGCAGCCGGTCACCCGGATCCCAGCCGAGTTGAG
>RFPF01000206.1 GCA_009926295.1 Planctomycetia bacterium | reverse complement strand
CGTCGGACTCGTCGGCTGTGGCGGCCGCGGAACGGGCGCGGCACTCCAGGCGGCTGCGGCCGACGCCGCCGTGCGGATCGTGGCGCTCGGCGACGCGTTTCCCGACCAGGTCGCCTCCGCCGCGCACGTGCTCTCACGGGATGCCGGGGCACAGTTCGACTGCCCACGGGCTCACCGTTGGACCGGCCCCGAGGCCTATCGCCGCGTGTGCGAGTCGGGGATCGACGCCGTGCTGATCGCGGCCCCGCCGCATCTGCGGCCGCTCCACGTCGCGGCTGCCGCGACCGCCGGACTCCACATCTTCTGCGAGACGCCGGCCGCCATCGACGTCGTCGGGCTGCTCGCGGTCGCGGACGCCTTCGCCGCGGCCCGAAGCGGAGGCCGGTCGGTCGCCAGCGGGCTTCATGCCCGGCGCGACGCGACGCTCGTGGCTGCGATCGATCACCTCCGGACCGGCGCGGTTGGAACACCGCGACGGGTCGAAGTGCAGGTGGTGCTCGATGACCCCTGGCACGTGCCGGTGCAACCACAGTGGACCGCCGCGGAGGCCCGCCTGCGAAACTGGATCGCGGACGACGGCCTGTCGGGCGGAGCGTTCGTCGAGCGTCGCATCCACGCCCTCGACCGCGCGCTGTGGGTGCTCGGTGACCGAGAGCCCGTCGGCGCCGAACCGCTGCGTGGCACCCGGTCGGCGGACCATGCCGTGCGGTATCGCTTCGCCGACGGCGCGGAGATCGTCGCCCTGCAGGCGGTCGCGGGCCGGGGCGCGGGGCGCGAGACGGTGGTCGGGAGCGGCGGCAGCTGCGAACTCCGGCTCTCGGGCGACGGCCGCCGGTATCAGGCCACCATGGATCATTTTCTGGCGGGCATCCGTTCCGGCCGGGCGATGGACGACACCGCCCTCCTCGTCCGCGGCACGCTCGTCGCGATCATGGGAAGGCTCGTGTCGGCCTCCGGTCGGTCGCTCGCCTGGGAGTCGCTGGTCGCCCAGGCAACCCCGCTGCTCCAGTTTCCCAAATCGGCAGGGGCGTGAATCTCGGCGGCGTTTGCCGTCGATACACCTATCATGGCCGCTTCCCGCGCCACCGTCGTGCAGTCGCTGAGCATCGCGCTCATCGTGTTCGTGATGTTGACGTTCGTGCTCGCGGTCACGACGTATCTCTTCTTCCGGCAGAAGTTCGACGCCGAGGCGGTCGCCCAGGCCGCCGGCGTGGAAACCACCAAGGCCAAGAAGGAACTCGAGGCGGCCGAGGCGGACAAGAACAAGCTGAAACAGATTCTCGGGTTCCCGGAGGAGAAGTCGGTCGCCGACATCGAGGAGGACGTCAACGCGATCTTCGAGAAGAACCACGAGGACTTCAACAAGGATTCGAAGTCGTATCGCACGTTCAGTGAATGGCTCCTCGAGTCGAACGAGGCCAAGGACAAGGATCTCAAGTCGCTGAACGCGACGAAGGCCCAGCTCGAGAAGGAGAAGGCCGACGCGGTCGCCGCCGCCGAAAAAAGGCACCAGGAACTGGAGGCCCAGAAAAACGCGAAGGAGGCGGAGGCCGCCGCGTTGAAGAAGGACTTCGACGCCCGGAGGGAGGAGCACGAGACGCGATCCAAGACGCTCACCGAGGAGCAGCAGAAGGCGTTCGCTCGCGCGGAGCGCCTCGACCTCCTCGACAAGGAGATCGCCAAGGGTGAGGATCTGCTTTCGCCGCCACGGCAGGCGCGGTTCAAGACCCAGCCCCCCGAGGGGCGCGTCGCCCTCCTGTTCGAGGAACTGCGCGACAGTGCGAAGCGGATCGCGCGGCAGAACGAGATCCTCGGCGACCTCCGGGTGGCGGATGCGAAGCTGCAGGACACGGTGTTCGCCGCGACGCCGGCCGACGATCGAGTCGACGGCTTCGATGGCCGCATCATCTCGGTGAACGAGCTCGACCGCACCGTGCTGATCGACGTCGGATCGACGGGCGGCCTCCGAACCGGCCTCGTGATGCGGGTCTACGACCCAGGCAACGAACGGCCGCAGGCGGGCGACAACAAGGCCGTCGTGGAGGTCGTGGCGGTGGAGAGCGGATCGCTGGCCCGGGCCCGGATCCGCTCCGACGCGGTCGGCAATCCGATCCTGCCCGGCGATCGCGTGGCGACGAGCCTGTGGTCGCCGCACGGGACGTTCGAGGCGGTCGTGGTCGGGTTCGTGCAGCTCGACGCGGAGCCAAAGCAGGACCTCGACCGGCTTCAGGAACTCGTCGAGCGGATCGGCGGCCGTCTGGAGCAGTCTGTGTCGTCGACCACGACGCTGGTGATCGATGCCGGGCCGCCGCGGTCGCCGGGCGGCGTGCTGGAACGGGCCGCCGGCTGGCGGGCTGCCGACGACGCTCGCCGCGACAAGCAGATCAAGGAGGCGAGGCGTCTCGGCCTCCGGGTCGTCGGCATCGACGGCTTCCTCGACATGATGGGCCTCGACCGGCAGATTCTCGACGCCAACCGCCTGCCCCCGATCGGCGGGATGAAGGCTCCCGGCCCCGAGCGCGGCGTGGCATACTGAGACTGCCGTCGCCGGGCAGCGTGCTTCCGGAACGGCATCCCCGTCTCCCGGAGGCCGATGTCGTGAAACATTCTCGTGGGTTGCCGGCGGCCGCCCTTTCCCGTCCCGTCCTGCTCGCAGGCATGCTCCTGGCCGCATTGGCGATGACGACCGGGCCGGCGGTCGGTGACGACGCGGGGTTCGTCCCGATCTTCGACGGGAAGACGCTCGACGGATGGGAGGGGAATCCGGAGATCTGGCGGGTCGAGGATGGGGCGATCGTCGGGCAGACGACTGCCGAAAAGCCGATCAAGGCGAACACGTTCCTGATCTGGCGGCAGGGGCAGCTCGACGACTTCGAGCTTCGGCTGTCCTTCCGGCTGACCGGCGGCAACAGCGGCGTCCAGTATCGCAGCCGGGAATTCACGGACGTCGGTCCGTTCGTCGTCGGTGGCTACCAGGGGGATTTCGAGTCGGGCACGAAATACTCCGGAATCCTCTACGAGGAGCGTGGCCGTGGCATCCTCACGCTGCGGGGCCAGCGCATGAAGATCGGAGCCGACGGCGCGAAGACCCCGGGCGAGCCGATCGGGACCCCCGAAGAACTGCAGAAGGCGATCAAGCCGGGTGACTGGAACGAACTGCGGATCGTCGCCCGTGGCCCCACGCTCCAGCACTTCATCAACGGTCAGCTCATGTCGGAGACGGTCGATGAGCAGGAGGGAAAGCGGGCGCTCGAGGGCATCCTGGCCCTGCAGGTGCATCAAGGGCCGCCGATGAAGGTGGAGTTCAAGGACATCCATCTCAAGCGTCTCAGGCTCGCCGATGGCCGCAGAAAACTGGTGATGGTGGCCGGGAGGCCGAGCCATCCACCGGGGCAGCACGAGCACCGGGCGGGGACGATGCTGCTCGAGCAGTGCCTCGACGCCGCGGGCCTGCCGCTGGTGACGGCCGTCTACACGGGGGGCTGGCCGGCCGATCCGACCGCGTTCGACAACGCGGATGCGATCTTCTTTTTCGCCGACGGCGGCGGCAACCATCCGGTGGTGCAGAGCAATCGACTCGCCCAGGTCGACGCGCTCGCGAAGCGGGGCGTCGGGATCGCCTGCCTGCACTATGCCGTGGAGGTGCCCAAGGAGAAGGGCGGCCCGGAGTTCCTCGCGTGGATGGGAGGCTACTTCGAGCCCCACTGGTCGGTGAACCCGCATTGGATGCTCTCGCAGACGCAGCTCGCACAGGGGCATCCGGTCACGAGGGGCGTGAAGCCGTTCGAGACGCAGGACGAGTGGTACTACCACATGCGTTTTCAGGAGTCCGCCGCGGGGCTGACGCCCATCCTGTCGGCCGTTCCTCCGGACGCGACGCGGGAACGTCCCGACGGCCCACACAGCAACAACCCTGCGGTCCGCGCGGGAAAAGGCTCCCGGGAGGTGCTCGCGTGGGCCTACGAGCGGCCCGCAGGTGGCCGTGGCTTCGGCTGCACCGGCGCGCATTTCCACAAGAATTGGGAGAACGACGACTTCCGGCGGCTCATGCTCAACGCGCTGGTGTGGACGAGCGGGCTGGAAGTGCCCGCCGCCGGCGTGGCTTCAGGCGTGACGCCCGAGCAACTCGCCGCGAATCTCGACGACAAACCCGCGGCGAAGAAATAGGCTCGGATTCAAGCGACGCCAAACAGGTCGAGAATCACGCCGGCGATGTCGTGCATCGCGAGCGGACCCGAGACGACGCCCGGTCGCGAGACGACGAGGATCGTCTCGTGCGGGGCGGCCGGGTCGAGGGCGCCGTGCGAGCCCTTCACGAGTGAGGTGTCGAGCGGGATGACGATCCGCGGGAGTTGCGTGCGGTCGAGATGCAGTTCGAGCGGGTCGTAGCCCGGCTTGCGGTGGATGTCGATCGAGCGGGCAAACCCGGGGGCGCGGGCGTCGTCGAGCCAGTAGGGGTACGCCTGCCAGCTGTCGGGAGCGCTGATCACGACGACGTCTCCGCACCGGCTCTCCGGGCCGGGCACGGGAGTCGCGGAGAGTCCCGCCGCGACCAGTTCGTCGCCCGAGAGCACCGCGCTCACCCCGGCCCGCCCCCTGAACAACGCCGCGACCTCCGCCACCGGCACGCGGTCCGTGCCGGGGCGGAGGTAGACGTGCCCCACCTGGTGATCGGCCAGCGCCCAGGCCCGGCTGGCGGCGATGTCGAGTCGTTCGCCCCCGTCGTCGACGACCTCCAGCAGCCCGGCCTCGCGCAGGATGCGGTTCGGGAACATCGTGTGCGATACCGGCCGAATCCGGTATTCCCCGACCACCAGCACGGTGAGGAGGTCACGGCCGACGAGCGCGGCGTAGCCGTCGACCAGCGCAGCGATCTCCGCGTCGAGTTCGCCGCAGGCCGCCAGTGCGGCGGGGCTGTCGGGGCCGGTGCGCTGGGCGGCGTAGTCGAGATGCGGAAGGTAGACGCACGCCGCGTGGGGCGGCCCTGCCGCCGCCGCCTCGAGGAAGCTGCGGGCGATCCACCGCGACGATTCGATCCCCGCGGCCGGCCCCCAGAATCTGTGCAGCGGGAACTCGCCGAGCCGCTCGCGCAGCCTTTCGTACAGGCCCTCGGGCCGCGTGTGGCACCACATCGTCTCACTGCCGTCGGGGTTGTGTTTCGGCGCGGGCAGGCAGACCAGATCCGCGGTGGCGTGCTTCGACTGCAGGAGGAACCAGGCGGCGGTCCGCAGGTCGGGCCGGGCCGCCTTGAGCCGGTCCCAGAAACGTGGCGCCCGGTGGATGCCGTCGGGGCTGATCCACATCTCGAGGTGTCGCGACCGGCGGTCGAACAGACCGTTCGCGACCACGCCGTGGATCGCCGGTGCAACGCCCGTCGTGAGCGTCGCCTGCACCGGGCAGGTGACCGCCGGCAGGCACGGGGCGAGCGGCACGTGGAGACCCGTGGCGCCGATCGACGCCAGCCCGGGCATCCGGCCGAGGTCTTCGGCCCGCAGCCCTGGGACGGAGAGCACGAGGACGTGCGGCGTGGCTGGCATCAGCGCTCCGCCGCGGCCCGGGACCGCACCGTCACCGCCCCCTCGCGGGCGATCCGGCCGGCGAGTTGTCGGCATTCGAGCTCACCCCGGTAG
>RFPF01000205.1 GCA_009926295.1 Planctomycetia bacterium | reverse complement strand
CGTACCAGGTGTGCCGCATGGTTCCCGAGCAGCGTGTCCGCACCTGCTCGTACCAGGTGTGCCGCATGGTTCCGGAGGTCCAGGTCCGCCACTGCACCTACCAGGTCTGCAAGATGGTTCCGGAGCAGCGCGTCCGGACCTACCAGGTCTGCAAGATGGTGCCCGAGCAGCGTGTTCGCACCTGCTCGTACAAGGTGTGCAAGATGGTGCAGGAGCAGTGCTCCCGCGAGGAGTGCTACAAGGTCTGCACCATGGTCAAGGAAACCTGCACCAAGCAGGTGCCCGTGTGCACGACGCGGCCGGTCCACTACACGAAGACCGTGGACGTGGTCCGGATGGTGCCGAAGCAGGTCGCCTACACGGTGACCCGCTGCGTGCCCAAGACGGTGTACCGCGAGGTGCCCTGCTGCGAGTAGTCGCAGGCCCTCGGCCGCGGGCCAACGCCCCCGCGGCCGGCTGACAGGCTGATTCGAAACGATTGGGAACGAGAGCGGCCCGGATCGAAAGGTCCGGGCCGCTTCTTTTTTACCAGCGCCGTTCCACGCCCAGGTTGACGCCGTGCAGGAACACGACGCCGTTGGCGTTGATGCCCGTGCCGGCTCCGACGGCAGTGTTGAAGTCGAACTGCGTCGGCGCGAGGGCCGCGTTCGTGAGCCAGATCGCGTTGTAGCCGGCGCGGAGCCCCCACTCGCGCGTGAGCTTGTAGATCAGCGTGGCGTTGAGGGTGCCGATGAAGCCCACGCCCGTGGAGCTGCCGGTCACGGCACCGCGTTCGGGTTCCGTCGCGAGGGAGCCCTGGATCGGCGCGCCCGACTGGAAGGCATTCGTGCCGCAGAGGGCCGTCTTCCACCAGCCCTCGACCGCCCATCGCTGCCATTCGCGGCGGCCGCGTTGGCCGATCTGGGCGCCGAAGTAGTTCGTCGCCGTGTTCACGGTGTACGACGCCGGCTCCGGCGGGTCGCAGCATTCCATCGTGAGAGATGCCCGCTCGTTGAGCCCGGCCCACACGAAGCCGCCCAGCCAGTCGATGCAGTGGCAGTTGCGCCGGCAGTCCGTCAGGCGGCAGCCGGTGGGGCCGCATTCCTCGCAGCAGTCGTAGCAGAACACGTTCATCTCGAGCATGTTGAGGCCCGAGGCGTAGGTCGCCCGGGCCGTGTCGGCGTCGTTGAAGTTGTTGACTGCGAGGCCGAGCGGCGTCGGCGCATTGAGGTTCGCGGGGCTCGCGACGGCCGCCTGGCCGAACATGCCGTACACGCCGAGGTAGCCGATTTCCCAGCCGACCGAGTCGGTGACGAGCTCGCCGTAGAAGAGGCGGAAGCCGGTGCCGATCGAGGGCTGCAGGCTTTGCACCGTGAGCAGGGGCACGTCGGCGCCATCGAGCACGAGGGGCTGGTTGCCGGCCTGGTTGGTGCGCTGCAGGAAGAGGAAGTCGAGGATCGCGTAGTGCCTCCAGCCGGGGCAGCAGCAGCGGCGCAGCTCCTGCATGCAGGCGTCGTCGGCCTCCGACGGACCGTCGAGCGGATCGCCCAAGGGGGCCTCGGGCGTCGGCTGGACCGGAATCGTCGCGCCGGCCGCCTCCGGGACCGTGGCCGGCACAACCGCCAGGATCGCTTCCTCGAAGGGCGCGGCCTTGGCCGGTGGGTTCGCCATCGAGGCCACCAGGGCCGCACAGGCCGCCAAACCCGCGAGTTTTTTGACCTGAAAAGTGGAAATCGCCATCAAGATCACCTCTGGGACGCACGACCGCTACCGGTGGAATAATCGGTGCCGGCGGCATCGAAGAATTCACCGGTGCAACCGCCCCCCGCAGGGTTTGACAGGGAAAACCCGCCGCGTGAACCGACCCTAAGCATTGGGTAGTCTGTAGGTTCTCCCGGGTGCGTCCCGGCGACGTGGGTAGCTTGTTCCGGCGGAGGCGTGTCAGGGATGCGGAATGGACTGATTCAGGGGCCCTTCGTTCGGGCGGCGACGCGCGGCCGCGCTGCCCGCACGCGGCGCACCAAACGCCCGCTCGGCGCCGAATGCCTGGAGCGGCGGTTTGCACTGGCCGCGATTCCCACCGCAACGGTCAGCGGTCCTGCCGTGGCCGGGCTCATCGGCCAGGACGTACCCCTCACCATCACGTTCGACAACACGGCGACGAATCCCGCCGATGTCGGCTACGCGCCGTTCGTCGACATCGTGATGCCCGCGACGGGTGACGCGCCTCCCACACCCAACAACGGCATTTCGTTCAAGCCCAACAGTGCGTTCTACAACGGCCTCGCCCTCACGACGACGGTGCTCACGTTCAACGTCGCCGGCAAGGCGACTCACCCCTTCGCCAAGAACCCGGACGGCACGGCGCTGGTCGTCACCGGCAAGCCCGGCGACCAGCTCGTGGTCGTGCAGCTGCCCTTCGGCAGCTACGGCCCCGATCAGCCCGCCGCGGCCATCAACTTCACGGGCATCGTGAGCCCGCTCGCCCAGCCGAACCACACGTATCCTGTCACGGCGACCGGCGGCTTCCAGTATCAGACCGACGGCTCCGGCAACCCGACCGTGAACATTGCGACGATCGGCGACACGAGCACCGACCCCGTCGTGCCACAACTGCTCCGGCTCACGAAGACGTCGAATGCCCCAGAGGGGGAGACGGCGACCGGCCCGAACTTCACGCACAGCTACACCGTGAGCATGGCCGTCGCCCCCGGGCAGACGGTGACCAGTCTCCTGCTCGAAGACGTCCTGCCCGACAACGTCCAGTTCGTCTCCGTCACGAGCGTGCGGGGCAACCAGTCGCTGACGATCGACGAGGTCGATACGCCGAGCACCTCGACGCCCGGCGGCGTTCTCAGCCGGCTTTTCGACAAGGTCGTGGGCACCGGCAGCGACACCGATGCCGTGATGACGTTTCGCTATTACGTTCCGGAGAAAGACTCCTTTGGCGCCGACGTGATCCCGCTCGCGAGCGGGGGCACGGCGACGGCCGTCAATCAGGCCACCGCCGACGGCATGTGGACGAGCGCCAACCCGAACTTCCCGAATCCGCAGGTGGTGTCGGGCGGCGCGGCACTGCACACGTTGACGGCCAAGACTACCGCCCTCCAGAAATCCGTCGCGGACCTCACGCACCCGGGCAGCCCCAGGGCCGGCGACACGCTCGAATACACGCTCACATTCCAGGTGAGCGATTACTTTGCGCTCTCCAACTTCAACCTCGCCGACGTCCTCACCGACGGCCAGGCGTTCGACACGTCGTTCATACCGACGATCACCTACACGCAAAAATCGCAGACGCTCACCGGCACGTTCGCTCCGGCCAATTTCACCCAGGCCGTTCAGGCCGACGGTACCACCGACGTCAACTTCGACGTGTCGGCACAGCTCGATTCCCTCGGGCTCGTCACGGACGGCAATCTCCTCGGCGCCGGCATTCCGAACGCGGGCACGGGCTCCCCCGCGACGCTCCCGAATCCCACCCCCGGCGGCCCGGGCACGACCGGCACGATCAAGTTCCGCACGAAGGTCCTCGACACCTATCGGCAGACGCCACGACCGGGCGCCGCGGTCGTGCAGGGCGACGTGATCAGCGACACGGCGACGAGCGACGCGACCGTGCTCGATTACGCCACTCTGGCGGCCACGGCGAACGTGGTCGGCGACGCGAGTTCCGCATCCGTCACGCTCGTCAGCGGCACCGCCGCCAAGAGCGTCTACGCGGTCAACGGCAAGACGGTTTCCGGCACGCCGACGGTCACGGCCGGCGACGCCGTCACCTTCCGCCTCACCTACAACCTGCCGTTCAGCAGCATCAAGGATTACAAGATCACCGACTTCCTGCCGTTGCCGATCTTCGCGGCGGGGCCGCTTGCGTTCGCCGGCGGTGGCTCCACCACCGCGGTCCCGGCGACGGGCACGTGGAAGTGGGGGCCCACCGACACCTACCACACGATCTCGGGGATCACGCCCACGGCGACCTACAGCGCGGCCGCCAACAGCGAGACGTGGAGTTTTGGCACGTACCAGGACAACCTCGATCGCTCCGCGACCACCGACATCCTGTTCACGGTCACCGCCACCAACCGTCCGTTTGCCGACGGCCTCCTGCTCACGAATCAGGCCGAGCAGCAGGAGCGAAACGAGACGGGTGACGTGCTGACGTCCAACACGGCGCTCGCGCAGGTGAAGATCGCCGAGCCGCTGCTGGGCGTCACGAAGGGCGTGGTCTCGACCAACGATCCAAACGCCATCTTCACCCCGAAGCAGGTCGCTCCGGTCGGCGTCACGTTCTCGCAGCCGGGTGCGCCTGGGGCGTCCTTCATCGGCACGGTCACGTCGACCGGTCTGGCCTCGCAGCCTATCACGGCGGCGGTCTCGAACGTGGTCGGCAACGATCTCGTGAAGTTCTGCATCATCGTGGAGAACACGGGCAGCGGGCCGAACGGCGCCTACGACGTGACGTTCAAGGACACGTTCGACGCCACGAAGATGAGGATCCCGACGGGCACGCCCGGGCTGAACCTCAGGATCACCGACGGCACGGGCGCCGTCCTCCCCTACACGAGCCTCGGCGGAGCCGGCAACGGCCTGTTCGGCAGCGGCATCCGGCTCAACGACCCGGGTGCCACGGCCACGCCCGGCGGCGCCCTCGATCCGGGCAAGACCACGACGGGCGCGGTGATCAACAACGGCCGCAACATCGCGGTGATCACCTACGACATGCAGTTGCTGCCGACCGTCGCCCCGGCCGACGTGATCCTCAACACCGCCACGGTCACGAACTACGCGTCGACCGAGGGCGGGCCCAATTTCCTGCCGCCGGCCGGCATCTCCGACTCGACGACCGTCACGGTCGTGTCGCCGTCGGCCGCCAAATCGCTCGTCACCACCTCGATCATCGACGCGAACAACGGCCCGACACAGGCGGTGATCGGCGAGCTGGCGACGTTCGAACTCTCGATCAAGGTGCCGCAGGGCACGACGCCGGGTGCCGTCGTCGTCGACTCGCTGCCCACCGGGCTGGCCTTCGTGCAGATGGTGGGCGCGCCGGTCGTCGATCCGGGCGTGACGGTCAGCGGGTCGTTCACGCCGGTCGTCACCAACAGCGGCCGCACGCTCACGTTCAACGTCGGCGACATCGTCAATACCAACACCGATCGCAGGCTCTACGGCTTCAAGCTGCAGTACCAGGCCGTCGTGCTCAACGTCTCGAGCAACATCATCAACAAGACGCTCACCAACTCCGCCAAGCTCGACTGGACGGGCCATACGGAGCTCCCCGCGGCCGTCTCGGCCACGCCCATCACCGTCATCGAGCCGAAGCTCAAGGTCGACAAGACGGTCGACAAGGCCACGGCGCAGGCGGGCGACACGGTGACGTTCACGATCGTGCTCTCGCACACCACCCAGAGCCAGACCGACGCCTACGACGTCGACCTTTCCGACGTCATCCCTGCGGGCCTCACCTACGTGGCGGGGTCGCTCCAGAACACGGCCGGCGTCGCCCCCACGACGCTCACGCCTCCGTCGGGCGGCAGCACGTTCACTGCCGCCTACGCGAAGCTTGCCAAGGGGCAGATCAGCACGCTGACCTTCCAAGCCACGCTCGATGCCGACGTCGTCGCCGGAAAGGCGCTCGTGAACACGGCG
>RFPF01000204.1 GCA_009926295.1 Planctomycetia bacterium | reverse complement strand
TGCCCACGGCGTGCGACGACGTGGGCCGGCTGGCCGCGGGTGAACTCGTCTACACGGGCGTCGAGCGCACGCCGGTGGCGACGCTCGTGCGATCCCTCCCCTGGCCCGCAGCCGGCGGTGGACGCAGGCCGATCGCGAGCGAGCGCTACGCCGACACGCGCGACGTGTGGCTGCTGCTCGGCGGCATTCCCGAGGATCCGACCGCCAGCGACACCGCCGACGGCCGGCCGGCCACCCGGGATGCCGCCCGCGTGCGGCTCGCCCGCATGCTGCTGGCCGATCCCGACCGCGTCTCGGACGCCGACGCCCTCGCGGCCGCCGAGTGGTGCGCGCAGGCGCAGGCGCGGCGGGTGGCCCGGGCGCTCGATCGGGTCGCCGCGGCCGCCGGCTGGCAGCCGGAGTGCGTCGTGCTCGCCGGCCACGGGGCCTGCCTCGCGGAGCGCGCCCTCGCGCGGCTGCGGTGGGCTCCGCGAAGGGTGCCGCTTGCCGAAACGATCGGCGCGGGGCCGTCGCGGGCCGCCTGCGCCCACGCCCTCGCGCTCATCGCCCGGGGACTGCTGCGATGACGCTGCCATGGATGCTCGGCACCATCCGCTCCGGAGATTCCGCCGGCGTTCGCGAGATCATCAAGCTCGGTGGCAGCCTGCTCGGGCTGCCGGGCTGGCCGGCGATGGCCGACGCCCTCGTGCGCGCTCGCGGAGAGGGCAGGCCGGTGGCGATCGTGGTGGGCGGCGGCCCGATCGTCGACGGCCTGCGGGCGATCGACGCGGTCGCGCCGCGGCCGCCGGACGTCGCGCACCTGCTGGCGATCGAACTCATGGGTGCGACGGCCCGGCTGGTGGCCGACGCGCTCGGCCTGCCGATCGTCGCGGACGTCGGTGTCGACTCTCCCGCCGTCGTCGACGTGCCGCGGTGGCTCGGGTTTCCGGGCCGCCTCACCCGGCTGCCGGTCGGATGGCACGTGACGAGCGACTCGATCGCGGCGCTCGTCGCCACGGAGACGGAAGGTGATCTCCTGCTCGCGAAGCGGGTGGCGCCCCCGCTTCGCCGCGGTGCGGACGGGCTCGCCATGCTCGCGGACTCGGGGTGGGTCGATCCGTGCTTTCCGCGGGCCGCCGCGGGGATCGCCAGGATCGCGTGGGCCGCACCCGTGTCAGTCCCAGTACCAGCCGTCGGCGGGACGGCCGGCGAGGGCGACTCCCCGGGCGGCGGTTGATTCACCCGACTCCGACGTGTTGGCTGCGAAGGCCCACGGCTGGAACTGGATGCCACCCGAGGCGCTCACGATCCACCTGTTCCCGCGCTTGAAGCCGACGGCCACGGTCGCCAGCGTGTCGGGCGATTGGTAGGTCGGCAACGCGAGCTTCGTGGCATCGCGGAGCGGCGTGAGGTCGAGGCCGGCCCGGTCGTCGAGCTGCCGCCCGCTGATGAGCGCGGCGACGACGGCGAGGTCCACGCAGTTGACGAGTTCGGCGAACACGGGCTGCTTGCGGCAGAGGGCGTCGTAGTTCGCCGTCAGCGCCCCGCACCATGCCTCGGCCACCTTGTCGGTCGGAGCCGTACCTCGGGCGAGGCCCCCGGCCGCGGCCACGTCGCTCTCCGTCAGGCACTTCATCCGCCGGCCCGTGATCTGCCAGGCGAGTTCGTCCGCATCGCGGACGATCGGGTCGTACTCCGCCTCGAGCCAGAACCGCGGCAGCGAGGCCCCGCTCGTCGCTCCCGCGGGAACCATCGAGAGGTAGCTCGGCAGCGCGGCCACGCCCGACGCTTCGAGACCCATGCCGATTCGCTTGAGACGATAGTCCGCCGCGACCAGGACGCCGGCCATGCGGCTGTCGGATGGCACGCCGCCCACGGTCACCTTCTGCGGGCCGAGCACGTTTTCCATCGCCCGCAGCGTGGCCTCGGGGTTGGCCCCGATGCTCTTGAGGCTGCCGAGGTATCGCTGCAGTTTCACCACGCCCTCGGGCGACGGGTCGATCGAGCAGCGGATGCCCGTCGGGCGCGCGGACTCGATGGCCCGCAGCGCGACGATCAGGTCCTCGAGCTGCAGAAGGGGCCTGCCGCTCGCCGCAGCGACGACGTTGCCAGCCGGGTCGATCGTCGGCACGTCGGCGGGGCCGGCCAGCACGATGTCGTGCCCGTCGGGATCGACGAACACGTGCGTCACGCGTTCGAGGCCGCCGAGGAAGAGGACGTCGGGCTGCAGCGGCCGCCCCTGCGCGGAGCATTCGGCGAGGGACCTGCAGAGGCCCGCGAGCGACACCTTCCGCAGTGGCGCAGCGCCGCCGGAGGGAGCTCCGGCGCGGGCCAGAAGTTCGCGTCGCCGTGCATGGAGTTCCTGGGAGGCCTCCGGATCGAGGTTGCGCACGATGCCGTGGGCGTCGATGGAGATGCCGCCCACCGCCTGCCCGCCGAACCCGAATCCCTGTGCGGCGGCCGGAGCGGCAGACGCGGCCGAGAAGAGCGCGGCGAGGACTGGGATCGTCAGGCGGGCGAGGGATCGCTGGCCGGAACGGATGGGTGCGGTCGTCATGGGAACCTCGCGGGGGCTCGAAACGAGTGGCGGAGCCGGTGGGTGCCGTGGTCTCGGGGATGGTAGTGGGAGGCCAGCATGCGCCGCAAACCCGTTTCCCGGCCCGAAAGGCGGGTTTCCCCCGGCCTCCCCAAAGTGCCCGTCCTGATGCATGATGCACGTGGAGGATCGTCGCCGTGCCCCCCTCGTCCTACCTGTTGATCCGCGACCCGCTCGGTGGCGAGTCGGCCACGCGGCTCGTCGCCGGCCAGCGGCTCACGCTGGGCCGTGCGCCGACCAATCACGTCGTGATCCCCGACGAGCGGGCGAGCCGGCTGCATGCCGAGATCATCCCCTCGCCGGCCGGCTGGACGATCCGGGACCTCGCCAGCCGCAACGGCACGCTGGTCGGCGACGCCCTGCTCGACGCCGAACGGCCGCTCGCGCCGGGCGACGTGTTCTCGATCGGTCGGATGGAGATCACGTTCTGCCACGGCGATCCGCCGGAAGCCCTCGGCGGCACCGCGGAGCAGGCCGGCACCTCTCCGGCTGCCGGATCCGCCGACGTCGAAAAATGGCAGGCCTCGATCACGCACCGGCGCGCGCACAGCCGGCTCCTCGACGACATCGGTGAGACGTGCGAAATCGTGCCCCGCGTGGGCCGTGCGGCTGCCGAACTCTGCCGTCTGGCCTTCGCCCTCGGCAAGGCTGCCGACGCCCGCGCCATCGCCGGGCTCGCCCTCGAGTCGGCGCTGCAGGGCGTGGAGGCCGCGGGCGGCGTCGTATTCCTGCCGGCGGGGGTCGCGGCCGGCCAGCCGGCGTCGGCGTCGGCCGGGCTCGAGCCGTTCGCCACGGTGCCCGACGGATGGCCCGGCGCCGCATCGGCCGTTCTCGAGGGTGCGATCGCGGCCGTCATGCGCACCAACGAAGCGCTGCTCGCCGGTGCGCCGCTGCCTGGCGGCGCCGCCACGATGTCGGCACCGATCCGCGCCGGAGGCCGTGCCGTCGGTGCCATGCACGTGGAGATGCCGTCCGACGGCCGGAAAGCGGGGCCCGACGACCTCGAGTTCGTGATGGCGGTGTGCGACGCCCTGGGCGTCGCGGTCGAGAACCTCTCTGCCCGCGAAATCCTCTCGAGCAGGCTCGCCAGCACCGCCGACGAGAACGAGCGGCTCAAGCGCCGGCTCGGCGAGGAGTCGCGGATGGTCGGGGCCAGTCCCGTGCTCGAGGCGATCAAGGGGCAGATCGCCCGCGTCGCCGGCACCAAGGCGACGATCCTGATCCGCGGCGAGAGCGGAGCCGGCAAGGAGCTCGTGGCGCGGGCCATCCACGATGCGAGCGACCGCCGTAACGGGCCGTTCGTGTGCATGAACTGCGCCGCCCTCTCCGAGACGCTTCTCGAGAGCGAGCTCTTCGGCCACGAGAAGGGCGCGTTCACCGGCGCCACCGAGCGGAAGGCGGGCAAGTTCGAGACGGCTCACAAGGGCACGCTCATGCTCGACGAGATCGGCGAGATGAGTCCGGCCATCCAGGCCAAGTTCCTCCGCGTGCTCGAGGGGCACCCCTTCGAGCGCGTCGGCGGCAGCAACCGCGTGCAGGTGGACGTGCGGGTGGTGGCTGCGACCAACCGCGACCTCGAGCAGGCCGTGGCGGCCGGGGAGTTTCGGCGCGATCTCTACTTCAGGCTCAAGGTGGTGGAGATCATCGTTCCGCCGCTGCGGAAGCGTCCGGAGGACATCGAGCCGCTCGCCCGCCACTATCTGCGGCGGTTCGCCGCCGAGGCGGGCCGCCGGGTTCACGAGTTCACGCCCGCGGCCATCCATGCCCTGCAGGCCTACCACTGGCCGGGCAACATCCGCGAACTCCGCAACGTTGTCGAACGGGCGGTGGTACTCTCGGCCGACGATGCGATCGACGCCCACGAGCTCGCCCTCAGCCAGCTCTCGTCCGCCGGCGAGACCGGGCGGAAGTCGGTCGAGCGTCCGGCGCCGTTCGTGCCGCTGACGCTCGACGAACTGGAGCAGCGGCACGTGCAGGCCACGCTCGCGGCGGTCGGCGGCAACAAGACGAAGGCCGCGACCATGCTCGGCATCGAGCGATCCACGCTCGACCGCAAGCTCGCCCGTTGGGCGAAGGGATAGGCCGGGCCTGCCGCTCACAATCCGAAGTAGCGCTTCCAGGCTTCGACGTCGTGCGGGCCGGGTTCGGCGGGCTTGACGTCGTGGTCGGAACGCTCGCGGCGCCGAGCCTTCGTCTCCGCGAGCCAGGCGTCGCAGTCGACGGCGGCCGCCCTCCGGCGGCGGGCGGCGGCCTGCAGGCGGCGGTCGCTCGACACGACCACGAGGCTCTGCGGCGCATGGTCGGCGTCGACGAGTTCCTCGATGAGGGAATCGGCGTCGGGGTATTCCCGGGCGAACCACACGCGGAGGCCGCGGTGCACGTGACGGCCCGGCAGGCCGTCGGGCGCGTTGGCGGCGTCGAACACGACGATCGTCTTCGCGGCGTCGGCACCGAGGAGTTCGGCGAGGAGGTCGAGGAGCTTAAGCCTCGATTGCTCGAATCCCCGCGGCCCCCGCTCCGCCCCGAACACGCCCGATGCGTGGAGCAGGTTGTAGCCGTCGATGATCAGCGTCATGGGATCAGGGGGCGTTGAGCCGGTACTTCACCCGGCCGCCGACGATCGTGGCCACGGCGCGGCCCGTGAGCTTCCAGCCATGGAACGGAGAGTTGACGCTCTTCGACTGGAACCGTTCGGCGTCCACCTGCCAGACGAGGTTCGGGTCGATGAGGGTGATGTCGGCGATCGCGGCGGGCCGCAGCGTGCCACGGTTGATGCCCAGGATGCGCGACGGAAGCATGCTCAGGGCCTCGACGAGACGCGGCCATCCGATGCGGCCGGTGTTCACCAGTCGCGTCACGCACAGCCCCACGGCCGTCTCGAGGCCGAGAATGCCGAACGGCGCCCGGTCGAGCTCGAGCATCTTTTTCTCGCGTGCGTGCGGGGCATGGTCGGTGGCGATGCAGTCGAGCGTCCCGTCGACGAGTCCGGCGATGACGCCTTCCACGTCCTCCGCGGTCCGCAGCGGGGGGCTCATCTTGAAGTTCGAGTCGAAGCCGCGGAGGCACTCGTCGGTGAGCGTGAAGTGGTG
>RFPF01000203.1 GCA_009926295.1 Planctomycetia bacterium | reverse complement strand
GCCAACGTCGTCGTCCCCGCCGGCACGCTGGTCGATGCTCACCATGCGGTGACGCTTGTTCCTGCGCTGGGCGTCGATGGCCTGGTTGGTCGCGATCGTGTAGAGCCAGGGGCGAAACCTCCGGCCGTCCTCGAAGTTCTCCTTCTTCAGATGGACCTGCAGAAATGTCGCCTGAAACACGTCATCCGCCATCTCCGCGCTGCCGAGGTAGCGGCGCAGATAACTGAATAATTCCCGTTCGTAGCGGTGCACGAGCGCCTCGAACGCCGCCATGTCGTCGTCCACCCGAAACCGTCGCAGGAGATCCTCGTCGGATCGCCCCACGTCACGGCCGTCGGCAACGGACTCGGGGGCGATTGCCGCCGCCGAGCGGTCGCTGGATCGTCCGCGGTGATCGGAATCGGATGAAACCATGCTCTGCTACGCGGCTGGGGCCTGGAAGGTTCGGCCGGCCGCAATCAGGCCGGAAACCCCGCATATCCCGGCGGAGGCTCGCATCGAGTATAGCCGCCGGCCGGCCGGCCCCGGGGGCCCGGGGGGCCCGGGGAGGTTCTGCTACCCTGTCCCGTCATGCCCGGAGCCTCTCCACGCTACCGCTGGGCCTCCCCCGGCGACGTCAACGCCTTTTTCGGCCTCGCCCTCGACAACCTTGCCGATCTCGTGCTCGCTGTGTCGCTGCTGGCCGCGGTGTTCGACTACCCGCTGCCCTTCGCGCTCTCCCACCTCGTGCCGGGGACGGCCGCGGGCGTCGTCGTGGGCGATCTCCTGTTCACGTGGATGGCGTTCCGGCTCGCCCGGAAGACCGGTCGCACCGACGTCACGGCGATGCCGCTCGGACTCGACACACCGAGCACCTTCGGCATGGTGTTCTTCGTGCTGGGGCCGGCTTTCAGCGTCGCACTCGGCGCCGGCATGGAGCGGGAGGCCGCCGCCCGCCACGCGTGGCACGTCGGCATGTGCTCGATCGTGGCCAGCGGCATCTTCAAGATGGCGTGTGCATTCTTCGCCGGGTCGGTGCGCCGGGTCGTGCCCCGAGCGGGACTGCTCGGCAGCCTCGCCGCAATCGCGCTGGCGCTGATCACGTTCCTGCCGCTCCTCGAGATCCTCGGCTCTCCCGTCGTCGGGCTGGTCTCGATGGGCATCGTGCTCGCCTCGCTCACCGCCCGAATTCCGTTCCCGCTGAGGGTGCCGGGTGCGCTCGCGGCCCTGCTCGTCGGCGGCCTGATCCACGTCGCGGGGACGTCAACGGGATGGCTCCCCGCCGACGCCGCCCATGCGGCCTTCGACCCCGCCTCGGCCCTGTGGCCGACCGAGTGGCTCGCCGCCCTCCGCTTCGAGTGGCTTCAGGCCTGGGGAGACGCCGTGCAATACCTCCCGATCGTGATCCCGTTCGCACTCGGCACTGTCGTGGGAGGCATCGACTGCACGGAGAGCGCGGCCGCCGCCGGCGATGAGTATCACACCGGGAGCATCATCGGCGTCGAGGCGATCGCCACGATCGTGGCCGGTGCCTGCGGCGGCGTGATCCAGACGACGCCCTACATCGGCCACCCCGCCTACAAGGCGATGGGGGGCCGGGCCGCCTACACACTCGCCACGGCGATCGTGATCGGCACGGCGGGTCTCACCGGCACGTTCGCGTATCTCTACCAGGCGATCCCCGGCCCCGCGATCCTGCCGATCCTCGTGTTCATCGGCCTCGAGATCACCGCCCAGAGCTTCCACGCCACGCCGCAGCGGCACTACCCGGCGGTGGCGATCGCCTGCGTTCCGGCGCTCGCGGCCATGGCGACGATCCAGGCGGACAAACTCCTCGCCGCGGGGGCGACGCCGGCCGCCGACCTCGCCGGTGAACTCTTCTCGATGCGGGTGCTGTCGGCGGGCTTCATCGTCACGAGCCTCGCGTGGGCGGGCCTCGTCACCGCGCTCATCGATCGAAGGCTGCTCCAGGCGGCAGCCTGGTGCCTCGCCGCCGCGACCTTCTCGCTCACAGGCGTGATCCACTCGCCATTTCCCGACGGCCGGCTCTTCCTGCCATGGGCGATCGGCACGCTCCCCGCGGAAGCCGCCGGCCGCGGCCCGCTGGAACTCGCCACCGCCTACGGCCTGCTCGCACTGCTTTTCGCCGGCTGGCACGCATGGCTCGCCGGCCGCACCGAAGAAGCAGCCTCGTAGCCCACCCGGCCAACTCGAGGGGGCTGGGCAGTCACGAGCCGACGCACGACCGCGTACTACTCCAGGCCGTACGCGCCCGCGACCGGGACGTCGAGGCCGGTGCGGCTCGCGAACTGGGTCCGCGAGAGGAACCGCGGCTCGAGGTTGAACGTCACGCCGACGTTGTTGCGGCTGTAGTCGACGTTGAAGCCGAAGGTCATCAGGAACGACTCGCCGATGCGGGTCAGCTGGAAGTTCTGGCCGATGTTCATGCCGCGCAGGTTGAGCGCCGTGCCGAAGCTGCTGGCCCACTTCGGACTCATGCGGTAGGTGTAGGAGCCTGCCAGCACACTCGCCTGGATCGGGCCGCCGAACTCGTTGAAGCCCAGGTAGAAGCTGCCTCGCGGCGTGCGGTTGAGGAGAGCGCCGACGGTGAAGAGCTGCTGGCCGCCCGAGAAGAAGTCGACGTCGGCCGTCGAGAGCACCGTCGTGCGGTCGCCCACGTGCCAGCGGAAGTCGTACTGCCAGAGGCCCATCGCCTGGCCGAAGTTCTGGCCCGAGACGGGGAACAGCTCGCCGTCGACGTTGAGGGTGATCCAGTCGATGATGCGCCGGTTGCCCTGCGGGCCGCGCTTGGTCTGCCAGCGCTGGTGCGCACCGAGCCGGAACACGGAGAGGTCGTTGGCGATCTCGGTGGGGCCCGTCACCCAGCCGGCCAGGCCGCGCCGGATCGCATAGAAGCGCGGGTCGTACTTGCCCTGCGGGCCGAAGATGAACGGGGACCCGAGCGGGATCGCCTGACCGGGCACCGCGCCGTAGTCCCAGTAGGGGATGTTGCGGCGATACTGGTTGATCGTGTCGTCGTCGATCTGATCGTAGAGCGGGAACTGGGTCACGCTCTGCGTGGAGTTCGTGTAGGCGAATTCGGCCTCGAACACCACCTTGTGCGCCAGGCCGTGCACGTTCCACAACTGGCTCTCGATCGAGTCGTCGGCCGTCCACATCGGGAGGCTGGAGCGGATGCCGACCTGGCCGTAGGCCCGGTTGATCGGCTGCTGGGACAGGTCCTGCCCCCAGTTGGCGAGCTCGCCGAGGGCGTAGGGCACGAGCTTGACGGGGCCGGCCTGGAAGGGCAGGTCGAGCTCGTGCCGCGTGGCAAGCCGCTGGCCGATCACGTTGTTTTCATACGGCAGAGTCGTCCACACGTTCAGCCCCTGCCCGACCGTCGGAGTCTGGGGCAGGCTCTGACGGGCGTAGGTGATGTTCGAGTGCTCGTACCACGTGACCGCGTCGCCGAGGAGCGGCTGGCCGAGAAAATAATGGTCGAGCCGCGGCCACCACTCGGTCTGCGTGAAGAACGGGTTCACCCGCACGCTCGCGAGCAGCCGCAACTCGCGGTTGTCGATCGGCCGGCGCAGGTCGAGCCAGGTGCGCTGCTCGTACCCCTCCTCCCACTCCGCCTCGTAGTACTCCTCCAGAAAGTTCATGTCGCTGATCCAGCCTGCCGTGCCGCGAGCCTGCCAGCCGCCGCCGATGTCCTGACGGTGTCGCCAGAACGAGCGGCCCCGGAACGTGCGGGCGGGGTAGCCGGGATAGGTGAAGTTGCGGCGGTAGAGGCCGAGGTTGTCCTGTCCCACGTCGCCGATGAACCAGGCATCGAGAATGCCGCTTGCGGGCGTGCCGAGCCGGAGAAAATCAGGGCGGTTGTAGAGGAGCGACGTGCCGCCGCCCGGGCCGCGCAGGCTCAGGTAGTCGACGTCGAAATCCCAGTCCACTCCGTCGGGCGGACGCTGCCAACCGAACACCTGGAAGGCGTCCCAGCTCGTCAGGATCTGCGTGCCGAAAATTCGGTCGTTCTTGACCTGCGCGTTGTTGATGTAGAACGTCGGCTTCTTCGCGTTGGTCGCCAGGACCGGCCACCAGAGCACGGGCACGCCGCCGAGGTTCACGGTGTTGCCTCGGCTCGTGATGAACTGCTGGTGCTCGACCGACGGCTCTCCCGTGAGGGGATCGACTGCCGGCTGGCCGTACGGGCCCGGGATCGGCACCTGCTCGTCGGTGAACTCGAGCTCCCGAGAACGGAACTCCCACGTGGGCACGCCCAGCCGGCTCGAAGTGAGACCCGTCTGCTGGGCCACGAACCTGCTGCGGTCGACCTGGCGGAGGACGTCGGCCCGCAGGCGGACCACCCCGGCGTAGTTGTCGACAGGCGTGAGTACGGTGGCCCCCGTGATCACGCCACTGGATCGGGGCACGTCGTAAAACATTCCCACCGCCTCGACCACCCGCTGCCCCTGCCGGAAGACGACGTTGCCTTCCATGTAGAGCTCGAGCGGCGTGTCGGCCGACTGGCCACCGGTGCCGTCGAGATCCGGCTGCCCCTGCCCGCGCGTCCACAGCACGAGCCGATCGGCCGAGATGTCGAGCGGGCCGGCTGGATCCACGCCGTCGATCACCAGATTCACGCCGGATGTGATGACGGCGATCCATTCGCCGCCCGACGGGCTCGGGAACCAGCGCACGTTGAGCGGGACGCTCGACCGCGGAAACGCCCGCAGCCGCCGGGTGGCGCCGCCGGAAGGCACCTGCGGCGCGGCCGGCGCGCCGAACTCGCTGAACTGCGCCCGCTCCACGCCCGGAACGCCGCCTGTCGCCGACTCCGTGGCCGCGGTGAGCAGGATGGCGTTGGCGGGTGCCGGTGCGGCCGGCTCGGCCGGCGCCTCGTAGATCGCGGGCGTGCCCGTCGCGGGCACGACGCTCGCGAAGTCGAGGTCGGGATCGCGGTACGTCCAGAAGCGGCCCGTCCATCGGGCGCCGCGCACCGACGACGACGCCCCGCCACCGGCGTCCGGGGTCGACGTCACCACGACGCTTCCGGCCATGCGCACGAGCAACCCGCGCGGCTGCGGACCCACGTCGGCCGTATCGTCGGCGGCCGGCTCGTCGGCCGCCTGCTCGACCCACACCACCGCCTCGTGGCTCCGCGCCTCGGTGTCGCCCTGCGAGATGACCACCCCGCCGGTCAGATGCCACACGTCGTAGGAACCCTCCGTCCATCGTGACGCCTGGGCCGCACGTACCGTCAGCCGCTCGCCGGGATCGACGCCCGGCACCTCGATGCGGCCGGCTTCCGCGACGGCGGCTGCCAGTCCCCGCGCGGGCAGGGCCGCGAGCGCTCCGGCCGATGCGACGTCACCGACGGGCGGCACGGCCGGGTCGCCGCCACGGGCCGGTCCGCAGACGCAGAACAGCAGCGCCGAGCCCATGCATACGCGCGCGACGCCGCCCCCGGCGCGGTGGATGCGCCGGCGCGGCAGGAGCGCGAAAGGCTTGTCGCGAAGATGCACGGGCGGTGGCGAAAGGGGGGCGGCTGCGCCGAAATGCAATCGCGAGGCTTATAGGGGCGGTTATTTTTGCCCGTCAAGGCGGACAACGCCCTCGAACCCGCGTCGGTAAGCCTTGCCTGCCATGGGTTTAGGGGGCTGCAGGCGGGCGGCGCGGCGGCCCCCGTT
>RFPF01000202.1 GCA_009926295.1 Planctomycetia bacterium | reverse complement strand
AGCCTGCCCGGGCAGGCTGCAAGTGCTCACGCAAGCAGCCGCAATCCCGTTCGGACTGCGGCGAATTCAAGTCTCGCAGCCCCGCAGATCGATCCCACATCAATGGTTGTCGCCGTATCGCCAGATGGGTCGATCGCCCCGGGTGCCGCAGGGGAGCGCGCGGTTCCTGCCCGGCCTCCGGCGGCGACCAAGACATTCGTCCACCTGCTCGTGGTCACGGGCGAGCCGCTGGCGAAAATCGCGGCCGTCCTGCGCGAGCTCGCCGATGCGCCGGCCGATGTCCGCGTGACGGTCGTATCCGGCTGTGCCGTCACGGACGAAGAACTGGGGCTTCCGGGCATCCGGCTCGAACGATTCCCCCGCGAGACGCCCCTCGAGCTTCGCCGTCGGGTGCCGGAGCTGGCGGGCGAGGCCGAATGGGTGCTCCTGCTCGAGGATCACAACCACGTCGACCGGGCCTGGCTCCATCAGGCCCTGGCCGCGATCGCTGCCGCACCTGGAAACGCCACGACCGTGCGCGGCGGCGCCGACAATCGCACCTCCACGGATGCATGGTCGTGGGCGAACTTTCTCATGGTGCTCGGCTTCCATTGGACGCCGCTCCACGAAGAGTCGCTCGAGCCTCTGTTGTTCAACGTCGCGCTGCGTCGCGAACGCCTGCCGACCGTTCGCCTCGAGGTCGGTGAATTCGAGATCAGGGCGTTGGCCGCGCTCGAGGAGCGGCCGGCGACCGGCGACTTCCCGGTCGATCATGTGCAGCATCGTCCTGCCCCGGGCGTGTTCTTCTACCACTGGTGCAACGG
This sequence comes from Planctomycetia bacterium, assembly GCA_009926295.1. Classification (GTDB taxonomy): domain Bacteria; phylum Planctomycetota; class Planctomycetia; order Pirellulales; family UBA1268; genus RGVT01. The sequence continues at coordinate 4,864 of RFPF01000202.1, read as the reverse complement.
CCGAGTCACGGGTGCGATCATGAGCCGCCATCACCCCGATGGCCGGTGGCATGTGCTGCATCATGCCCAGCGGGTCGCCGGGCAGCGCATCCGTCAGATCGCCGAAGTCGTCCGACGGCATCCTTCGGCGGCACGCCTGCCCCCTGGAACGGTCGCCCGCGTGGCCATGCTTTCGATCTGCCACGCCGCGGGGGCCCTTTACGGCAGCGTCTTCGGGCTCGGCGACGCCGCCCGGCACCTCGAGTGACTGTCGAGAGGATCCGCGGCACGACGGGCTGTCGCGTCACGTCTTCACGCCGATGCGATTCGTGAAGTTCACCCGGTGCAGCAGGATGGATCGCGCCGGTGCTGAGAAATATTCGTCGGTGGCCCGGCGGGCGCCCAGGGCGTGGCCGTAGTCGTCGATGATGAGGACTCCGCCCGAGGCCAACCGCGGGTAGAAGTGTTCGAGCTCCGCCCTCGTGCTGCAGTAGGTGTCGGTGTCGAGCCGGAGGAGGGCGATGTCGCCTGCGGGGTTCTCCGTCACGGTCTTCTCGACGTCGCCCCTGATGATCCTCATCTTGTCGGCAGGATAGCCAGTGGAGGCGATGTTGCCCCGGACGATCTCCTCGAAGTCGCCGAATCGTGCCGTGATCGAATCGCCATACCAGGTGACGTCGTCGCCGGCCTGCTCTCCCACGAAGCCCTCGAAACTGTCGTAGAGCCATAGCGTGCGCGACGTGTCGCCGAGCGACGCCAGCGTCTTCGCGACGAGCATCGAGGCGCCGCCGAAGAAGACTCCGCACTCCACCATGTCGCCCGGCACGTTGGCGGCGACGATGTGCCGGACCGCCGTGTAGAGGCTCCACATCGGCTCCACGGTCAACTGCGTGAAGTCGTGCACCTCGGGCAGCATGCGCCAGAACGTCTCGTCCTTGATCTCGTGGAACTGGCGGCGGAGCAGGTCTTCGTCGTAGAACGGCTTGCAGATGTCGTGTCCACGCTGCGGCAGCGAGACCTGGCCGGGCAGGGTCGGCAGCATCCCGGCGGCGGTCGGCTCAGGCAACGCGGCTGGAGGTGTGGCCGGCGGTGCAGCCGCGCTGGGAGTCCGGCGGAAGAGCTTCGAAAGTGACATCTCGGCGAAGGATAGTCGTCGGGCCCGTGAAGTGGCTAGGGCATCGTCGATCGCGGATCGCCTTGGGGCTCCGGGTGGGGGCGCCCACGGCTTCCTATTCCGAAAGTTTCCGCGACGGGCACCGGTATTCACGGGCTCCGCGGCATCCCGTGCAAAAAACCCAGGGCAGCCGGCCGCTCGCCAATGGGTTCCTAACACGCGGGGTCTACTATTCCCGCAATGGCCGGTCGATGAACCGACCACTTCCAACCCTGGCCACCGATGAAGATGCCTCGCAGGGTGATGCTCGCCACTCCGACCATCGACGGTCGGTTGGATCACCGCTTCGTCCTGGCGATGATGGCCTCAATCCAGCGGTTGCGTGACATGGGCTGGCGGTACGCGCTGGCGATCGAAGTGGGCAACGCCGTTCTGGCCGATGCCCGGAACAAATTGGTGTTCCAGTGCCTCGCCGACGATTACACCGATCTGGTATTCATCGATTCCGACATGGCTTGGGATCCGGCGGACCTCGTCGGCCTGCTGGCCCACGACGTGCCTCTCGTGGCGGCAGCCGGCCCCCGCAAGAAGCCGGGCGGGAGCGAATTTTGTGTGAAGCTCGGGCAGGCCGCGATGGGCCCGGACGGTCTGCTTTCGGTGGAGCGGGTGGGTACGGGATTCATGCGCCTGCGTCGCGACTGCCTGGAGAGACTGGCCGCCGCCCATCCCGAACTTCGTGTCAGGGACGCAGCTGGCAACACGTACCACGCCCTCTTCGAACCGGGGATTCGCGACGGCACCTACATCAGTGAGGACTACATGTTCTGCGAGCGTTGGCGGGCGCTCGGGGGGCGGGTGCTGGTGGCTCCGGGAATCCGGCTGCAGCACGTGGGAATCCACGTCTGGCAGGGAGCGCTCGCCGATGTGATCACCGCGGTCCCCTCGAGGAACGCCGTCGCCGCGCGGTCGTGAGGCGACAGCCGCCCGCGGGAAGTCCTCCCACGGCCCGCGTGAAACCTGGGGGGCGAGCGCCCGCGTCTGCTATGCTCCACGCGGTCATGGATTGCCTCGAGGGAGGAGGTTCGATGCAGCTTGCGCGGCGTGTTCGTTCACCACGCACGTGCCCGCCACGGCAGCGTGCTGCCTCGTTCGGGGCGGCCTCGATCACCCTGACTCAGGTGTTATTGATGACGACGATGGCCGCCGAGCCGCAGCCCGCTCCCGCCGGGGCCCCGCCCAGATTGCCCGACATCGGCGCCGTCATGGATCGCCTCGTGGCGGCGGGTGAGATCGGCGGCGCTGTCACGATCGTCGCCGATCGCGACGGTCTGCGGCACCTCGAGTGCACGGGCATGGCAGACCTCGCCTCGGGACGCCCGATGACGTCCGACACGCTGTTCTGGATCGCCTCGATGACGAAGCCCGTCACCGGCGCGGCGGTCGCGATGCTCATCGACGAGGGCGCGATCGGGATCGACGATCCGGTCGACCGCTACATCCCCGAGTTTCACTCGCTCGTCACTCCGGCGGGCCGGCCCGCCCGCATCACCGTCAGGCAGATTCTCACGCACACCTCCGGCCTCGGCGAGGCGGCGTCGCGGGCGACGTTGGAGGCCCGGGAACTGGCCGACCTCGTCCCGGCGTGGCTGGCCGCCCCGATGAAAAACGAGCCCGGCGCCTGCTGGGCCTACACGCAGTCGGGCATCAATCTGGCCGGCCGGATCGTGGAAGTGGTCAGCGGCCGACGTTTCGACGCCTTCCTCGAGGAAAAGCTGTTCACTCCACTGGGGATGGCCGACACCACGTTCGCCCCCTCCGTCGCCCAGCGGCGGCGCCTGGCAACCTGCTACTCGAGAAACCCCGATGACGGGCGGTTGGAGCCGGCCGTCCTGTGGCGTGAATATGGACAGCCGACACTCCCGCCGCAGGGCAACGGCGGGCTGTTCTCCACTCCGGGCGACTATCTGCGGTTTTGCCGGATGCTGCTCGCCGGGGGTGCTCTGGATGGCCGGCGCTACCTCGGCGAACGGGGCCTGAAAGCGCTGACGACCGTGCAGACTGGCGACCTGCCCACCGGCTTCTTCCAGTCCGAGGCCGCCGGCAGCCTTGGCGGCAATTACGGCTGGGGTCTGGGAACCTGCGTGCTCCGCAGGCCGCACGCTGGCGTCGCTGCCATGCTCTCACCCGGCACGTTCGGCCACGGCGGCGCATGGGGCACCCAGGCATGGGTGGATCCCGTTCGCGGCGCCATCTACCTGCTCTTCGTGCAGCGGGCCAATTTCCCCAACAGTGACGGCAGCGACGTCCGCCGCCAGTTCCAGGAGGCGGCTGCAGCCGCGCTGTTTCCCCGGGAGAAGCCTGCCGGCGAGCCCGCGGCCCCGTGATCCCGCCGGTGTACGTACCTCATTCCGTCGCGCACCGAACAGGCCCCCGCGGGGCGGGCGTGGCTGCGCTGATCCGACCTCATGCCGCTCGTCACGCTCCGCAATCTCTCGCTTCGGTTCCGCGGTCCGCCCCTTCTCGACGGCGTGACCTGCCACGTGGAGGCGGGTGAGCGGATCGGGCTGCTCGGCCGCAACGGTGCCGGCAAGACGTCGCTCATGCGGCTGCTCGCCGGCACGGTCGAGCCGGACGGCGGGGAGGTGGCGTTGGCCCCCGGGGCGACGGTCGCGCTCCTCCAGCAGGACGTGCCGGAGAACGTCGCGGGTCCGGTGCACGAGATCGTCGCCGCGGGCCTGCCGCCGGCCGCCGCCGACCTCGCGTGGCGGCGTGATCAGGCGGTCGCGCAGATGGTCGCCCGGATGGACCTCGATGGAACCGCCGGGTTCGAGTCGCTCTCCGCCGGGATGAAGCGGAGGGTCCTGCTCGCGCGGGCGGTCGTCGCCGAGCCCGACCTCCTGCTGCTCGACGAGCCCACGAACCACCTCGACATCGAGGCGGTGGAGTGGCTCGAGGCGTTCCTCGCCCGCTGGCGGGGCACGCTCATGTTCGTGACGCACGACCGTACGTTCCTGCGTCGTGTGGCTGGCCGGATTCTCGAGATCGACCGCGGGCGGATCTTCGACTGGTCGTGCGATTACGACACGTTTCTCGTACGCAAGGAGGAGGCCCTCGCCGCGGAGGAGAAGCAGAACGCCCTCTTCGACAGGAAACTCGCCGAGGAGGAGGTTTGGATTCGGACGGGGATCAAGGCCCGCCGCACCCGGAACGAGGGGCGGGTGCGGGCGCTCGAGGCGATGCGCCGGGAACGCGGCTTGCGGAGGTCCGTCGCCGGCAGGGCGAAGCTCGAGATCCAGGAGGCCGAGCGCAGCGGCGCGCTCGTGGCGGCGCTCGACCACGTGTCGTTCGTACGCGGGGAGCGGCCGATCATCGCGGGCCTCTCCACGACCGTGATGCGCGGCGACCGGATCGGGATCATCGGGCCGAATGGATCGGGCAAGACAACGCTCCTGCGGCTCCTGCTCGGCGAGCTCGCGCCGTCGGCCGGCTCGGTGAAGCTGGGCACCAACCTGCGGATCGCGTTCTTCGACCAGCTTCGCGGCCAGCTCGACGACGAGAAGACCGTGGCCGACAACGTCGCCGACGGCTACGAGACGGTGCAGATCGACGGCCAGCCGCGGCACGTCAACGGCTACCTCCGGGACTTCCTGTTCACGCCGGAACGGGCCCGCATGCCGGTGAAGTTCCTGTCCGGCGGCGAGCGCAACCGCGTGCTGCTGGCCCGCCTCTTCGCCAAGCCGGCCAACCTGATCGTGCTCGACGAGCCGACGA
>RFPF01000201.1 GCA_009926295.1 Planctomycetia bacterium | reverse complement strand
CATCGCTCGCCCCCACGTGCAGGCCGCCGCAGCGGTGCAGTTCGTTGTCGATCCCGGTTTCCGCCCGCAGTTCCTCGGCCCAGAGGCGATGGAGTGCATCGCTCCAGGCGGTGAGCCTGTCCCCGGGCGGGGCCTCGGGTCGGTCGGGCGCCGGGGGGAAAATGCCGGCTGCCGCCCACGAGGCCGTGTCGCGGCCGCGTTCCCGCGCGACCACCTCGACCTCGAGCCCGCGGCCGGCAAGCTCGCGGGCGATCGAGAGGCCGATCACGCCGCCGCCGATGATCACGCAGTCGGTCATGGGCTTCGGCAGGGCGTCAGGTCAGGCGTTCGTGGGGACGTTGGCCGTATCGGCGATGTTCACCCACACGTGCACGTGGGGTGCTCCGCGGAAGTGCCAGACGAAGGCCGGCCCCTCGAGCCGCCAGTTGTCCCAAACGCCGTCGTTGCCGAGGTCGTCGTCGCGGTAGAAGGCGAGCCGGCAGCCCTCGAGCCCGCCCTGTGCGGCGAGGCACCGGCGGGCCTCTTCGCGATCGGTGGTCCGAAACGGCTCGAGAAGGAGCGCCAGCACCCGCTCGAGTTCCGCCCGCTGGTCACGGTCCAGTTCCCGCACGGGCAGCCCGTCACCGGCCTCGGCCCCACGGAACGCGATCGCGTTCTCACGCGGTGCCTTCGGCACGAGGGCCCGGTTCCGCTGCCGGCCGTCGAGCATGCCGTAGACTCCGTTGACGGCCAGCGCCTGAGGCCAGAACACGTTTCCAGCGTGATTTTTTTCCTCGTTGAATCCGCCTGCGTCGTGCCCGTAGAAGATCGGCCCCCCGAAGGCGACGTGTTCGGCGGAATCGCCGTCGCAGCGGAGCGTCATGTGACGGCCGGAGAGCAGGAATTGGAACCTGCCACTGGCAGGCTCGCCGATGAGCGCGATCGACTGCTCGTGACCGAAGCCGCCGGTGTCGTCCTCGAGCTGCTTGTCGAACCGCTCGAGCCAGTCGGGTGATACCAGCCGTTCGAAGATGTCCCGCACCATCCGCTGCTGGTCGGCGGTGAAGAAGTCGCTCTTCACCGCCGGCTTGGTCGCGTTCCAGTTGTTGGCGACGCGGGTGCGGAGAAGGCCGAATTTCGGGTGCCGGTAGTCCCACGGGAAGCAGATTGCCTCGCGCTGGGAGGCCGTCAGCGAGGCGTGCAGCGCCTGGGCCAGCGTTTCCGCCGAGGCTGCCGTTTCCGACCCACGCACGGGTCGGGGGCCGCCCGCCACGAGGGCCGGCACCGCCGCGGCGGTCGCGGCGAGGAGACCCCGCCGGGAGAGGCTGCTGCTGCGACGAAGCATCGTTGTCCTCCTGATCTGCTCCGTTGCAGACTACGCCATCCCGCCGAACCGTGCCACACGACGTCGCCCCGCGCCGCGGCGGGTTTGGCACCGTGGGCAGAAAAACGTCGCCCTCTGGCCCTGGACGATGCGCACGATCGACGTGCCGCAGGCGGCACAAGGCCGGCCCGCGAGACCGTACACGCGGTGCTCGTGCTGGAAGCGGCCGGTGCGGTTGTCGGCCGTGCGGTAGGTTTCGTCCCCGATCGACGAGCCCTCGAGCCGCACCGCCTCCGCGAGCACGCTGCGCGTGGCCGATGCGATCCGCTCCCACGCCTCGCGGTCCAGCCGGCGGCACGCCGTCCGCGGATCGATGCCCACGCGAAACAGGATCTCGGCGGCGTAGATGTTGCCGATGCCGGCGACCGCCCGCTGGTCCAGCAGGGCCACCTTCACCGCGCGGCGGGATGCCTTCAGTCGCGCGGCGAGTTCGTCACCGGTCACCCCCAGCCCGTCGGGCCCCAGCTTCCCCGGGCCGCATGCCGCCGTGAGCCCGGCCCGGTCAAGCAGGCGGATCGTGCCCAGGCCGCGCCGGTCCCAGAACAGGATGCGGGAGGGTGCGCGGCGGCGCGATGGCTCGAGGTGCAGGACGAGCCGCACGTGCTCCCGCGAGGGCGGGTCGGCCACGAGCATGAGCCCGGTCATGCGGGGCTCGATCGCCAGCCAGCGGGTGTCGGCCCGCGTCGGATCCTCGAGTTCGAGCACGATCCGCTTGCCACGCCTCTGGACCGCGGTGATCGTGCGGCCCGCGAGCCGGGGCCCGAGTGCGGCCGGCCGGGGCTGGATCGAGAGCGGCCGCACGCGGCTTCGCGGAAACTCCGCCGCGATGATTCGCGCCCCGGCCACGCCGGCGATGCCGCGGCGCATCGTCTCGACCTCGGGCAGTTCGGGCATGGGATGCGATCCGGATGGTTGTGCCGAGGCGTCAGGCTACAATCGTGGGGCCGGTTGATGCACCTGCGGGGGCGGCCACCGGTCACGCCGCCCGATGCATCGACCGGTCCGACCCGCCACGCCCGACCCTCGCTCCAGGATTCGCCCGATGCCAGCCGCCCCCGCGGTCTCCAGCGTGCCCGATGCCCTCGGCCGGTTCGGCCGGTTCGGCGGACGGTATGTCCCCGAGACGCTCTCGGCGGCGCTCGACCAACTGGAGCGAGAGTATGCCAAGGCCCAGGCCGATCCCGAGTTTCAGGCCGAACTCGACGGCCTGCTCTCCGCCTTCGTGGGGCGCCCCACTCCCCTGCTCTTCGCCAAGCGGCTCACGGAATATGCCGGTGGCGCACGAATCTTTTTCAAGCGCGAGGATCTCAGCCACACCGGCGCCCACAAGATCAACAACACGCTCGGCCAGGGGCTGCTCGCGATGCGGATGGGCAAGCGGCGGATCATCGCCGAGACCGGCGCCGGCCAGCATGGCGTCGCCACGGCAACCGCCTGCGCCCGGTTTGGGCTGGAGTGCATCGTGTACATGGGCGCCGAGGACGTGCGCCGCCAGGCGCCCAACGTGCGCAACATGCGGTTCATGGGGGCGGAGGTGCGGCCGGTCGAGAGCGGCTCGCGCACGCTCCGCGACGCGATCAACGAGGCGATGCGCGACTGGATGGGCTCGGTGGAGAACACACACTACATCATCGGCTCGGTCGTCGGCCCGCATCCGTTTCCGCGGATCGTGCGCGACTTCCAGAGCGTGATCGGCCGCGAGACACTCGACCAGTGCCGCCGGCAGTTTGGCCGCCTGCCCGACATGGTCGTGGCCTGCGTGGGTGGTGGCAGCAACGCGGCCGGCATGTTCTATCCCTTCGTCGACCATCCCGAGGTGCGGCTGGTGGGCGTCGAGGCGGGCGGACGCTCCGGCAAGCCGGGCGATCACGCCGCCAGCCTCAGCTACGGGAGCCCGGGAATCCTCCATGGCTCGTTGAGCTACGTGCTCCAGGATCTCGACGGCCAGACGGCCGACGTGCATTCCGTGTCGGCGGGCCTCGACTACCCCGGGGTGGGCCCCGAGCACGCCTACTGGCACGACACGGGCCGCGTCGAATACACCAGCGTGACCGACGGCGAGGCCCTCGACGCCTTCGATCTCGTCGCCCGGCGGGAGGGCGTGCTGCCGGCGCTCGAGACGTCGCATGCCCTGGCCTGGGCCGCGAACGAGGCGGCCCGGCGCCCGTCGAGCGAGATTCTCGTCGTCTGCCTGTCCGGCCGCGGCGACAAGGATGCCGCCGAGATCGCCCGGCTTCGCGGCCTCGCCGCGGACGGCAGCGGGGCAACGCGATGACGGCGGCCCCGCATGCGCCGTCGCCGATCGCACGACTCGGGGCCTCGTTCGCCGCAGCGAGGGCCGCCGGCCGCAAGGCGCTCGCGCCGTTCGTCACGGCCGGCGATCCCGACGTGGCCACGAGCGTGGCGGTGCTCGAGGCGGTCGGTCGGGCCGGCGCCACGCTCTGTGAACTCGGCGTGCCCTACAGCGACCCGATCGCCGACGGGCCCGTGATCCAGGCGTCGTACACCCGCGCGCTCGGGTCGGGCGTCACGCTGGAACACGTGTTCGCGATCGCGAAGCAGGCGTCGGCGAAGGTGACGATGCCGATCCTCGCGATGGCGAGTTATTCGCTCGTCTTCCGCCGCGGCATCGACCGCTTCGTAGCCGATGCGAAGGCCGCCGGTCTCGCCGGCTTCGTCGTGCCAGATCTGCCACTCGAGGAGAGCGACGACCTCGACGCGGCGTGCCGCGCGGCGGAGCTCGCGCTCGTGCGGCTCGTCACGCCGACCACGCCGCCGGAGCGGGCCGAGGCGATCGCGAGAAAGTCCACGGGATTCCTGTACTGCGTGTCGGTGGCCGGCGTGACCGGCGCCCGCACGGAGCTTCCCCCCGGGCTGCTCGATCGGATCGCCTGGCTGCGGACGAAGACGGACGTTCCGATCCTCGTGGGCTTCGGCATCTCCAGCCCCGAGCAGGTGCGGGCCGTCGCCGCCGTCGCCGACGGTGTCATCGTGGGTTCGGCGCTCGTGCGGCTGGTCGCCGAGTCGGCCTCCGCGGAGCGGAACGAGACGCTCGCGAACGTCGAGCGATTCGTCACCGACCTTGCCGCCGCCTGCGGCTGAACGGACACGGACCACAGGTGTGGGAATCCGGGTGGTGCCGACGAAGGGCCGCCGGCTATAACGGGAGTGGAGCAACGACAGCTGCCGCACCCGTCGTGCGAGGCTTTGATGTTCGCCGCCCGCGATCCATCGGATGTCGACCGTTTTTTCCGGGGGCTGACGGAGTACGCGTTCCACGCCCGGCTGGGGATCGTCGACCCGCCGCTGGTGGATTACGTCGCCCTTCTCCTCGTTCGGTTTTTGCGGCACGATGCGCTCGTGACGCCGTCGTGCGGCGAGGGGGCGGCCGACGTCACGACGCTGCTGGTCGCGGCCGGCGATCACGCCCCGGAGGAGGCGCTGGCCGAATATCGTCACGTGGGCGATTACACGCTCTTCTGGAGCGGGCTCTATCCGGAGGCGGTCGAGCGGCTGTGCATGCCGGGCCGGGCCGACCGGTTCGTCGATTTCCGTGTGGCCGGGAAGCGGGCCTACTGGCTGGCCAGCACGCTCGAGCCCGATCATGCGGCTCAGGAGAGGCTTCTCTTCGAGCGGCTCAGCCACGACTACGACCTGTGCGTCGAGGGCCTCGGCGAGGTGCGGCGTGCGTGGGGCGATGCGGCCTGAGGCTCAGGGGAGCAGCTGCGCCGTCCATGCGGGGTGGAAGCCTGCGGCCGCGACGGGGATCCCGGCGGCCACGACGGCCGCCACGAGGCTCGAGCCGGGAGTGCGTGCCGGGTCGATGTCCGCCTCGGCATGGTCGACGTCCACCGCGCGGGAGCCGCCTACGAGAGGCTGCAGAGCCCGGGCCGCGTCACCGGCCCTACCCGGGCAGGCGAGGCGAAACGTGAGCCTGCGGCCGGGTGCGAACGTCACGGGGTCGGCGGGGCCGGAGGCGGCGAGGCGGCCCGCATCGATCACCGCCACGTGCGTGAAGCATGGCGGCACGTCCGCGTCGTCTATGGCGGCCAGCACGGTGCGGCCCATGAGCTGAGCGTCGGTCACCAGCGCCTCCACGGTCCTTCGCTCCTCCGGGTCGAGGGCCGCGAACGGGTCGTCGAGCAGGAGCACCTCGGGATCGTGAAGCAGCGCCCTGGCGAGGAGCAGGCGGCGTGCGACCCCGTCGGGCAGGATCTCGACCGCGTCATCCGCCCGGTCCCCGAGGCCCGCGAGTTCGAGCGACTTCGACACCGCCGAACGCCGCGGCTTGCCCTGCAGGCCGGCGGCGGCGGCGGCGACCTCGAGAAACTCGCCCA
>RFPF01000021.1 GCA_009926295.1 Planctomycetia bacterium | reverse complement strand
ACCGGCCGCCCTCCCGCTCATACCGCTCGAGCCGCTCCCGCAGCTGGTCGCGGGCCCGGAAGAGGAGCGACTTCACCGCCGGGATCGAGAGCCCCATCGCCTGGGCGATCTCCTCGTAGGAGCACTGCTCGAACTTCGCGAGCAGGACGGCCATCCGCTGGTTGTCGGCAAGCGTCGCGATCGCCTCCTGGACGACGTCGCAGAGCTCCGCGCGGTCGGCCTGCCGCGCGGGTCTCAGCCCGCTGGCCGCGACGGCCAGCTGCTCGAGGCCCAGCGCGCTCGTCGACGCCGACACGTTCTGCGGCACGCCCCGCTCCCTGCGGCGGTAGGCCCGTTGGCGAAGGTCGCTCGACACGTTGTTGGCGATCGTGTGGATCCAGGTGGTGAACTTGGCGGTGGGCTTATAGGTGGCCCGGGCACGATACACGCGCAGGAATACCTCCTGCGCGAGGTCCTCGGCGATCGCATGGTCGCCGGTGTGGTGACGAAACAGCGTGACGAGCCTGTCCTGCCAGAGCGCCACGAGCTCCTCGAACGCGAGCGCATCCCCCTCGCGCACCCGCAGCATGAGCGCGGTCGACGGATCGGCTGTGGCACTGGTCATCGACGGAGAAGACCTCGCGAGCATCACCGGCTCGGGGACGGCAGTGGAATTATGTCCGCCGTTCCAACGGCGGATGGGCTCGTCGCGTGGGCCGGGGCGGCCCAATGCTCCTCGAGCGTTCGCCGATCCCCTCGCCTCCCTTTCTCGTTGGCAGCCACGCGAGCCAAGACGGCGGGCGCAACCCCGCACGTCGGGAGGGCTCGCGCCCGCTCGGCGAGGGAAACCTCGGCTTTCCCGCCGCAGAGCCAAGGCCTGCACTGGCCATGGATGGCAGTGCGGGCTTGAAAATGGAGCGGAGGAGGATCGAACTCCCAACCTCGGCATTGCGAACGCCGCGCTCTCCCAGTTGAGCTACCGCCCCGACGGGGTGCCGCCGGAAACCACCGACACCCGCGGAGAATCGATGGTATGGCACCGTCTCCCCACTGTAAAGCGCTCCCTACAATGGGCTTATGAACGTCCCGCCGATCGTCGTCCGAGGTGCCCGCGAGCACAACCTGCGCGACGTCACGGTCGGCCTTCCACGAGGGCGGCTGGTGTGTCTGTCGGGCGTGAGCGGCTCCGGAAAATCGAGCCTCGCCTTCGACACGCTCTACGCCGAGGGGCAGCGCCGCTACGTCGAGAGCCTCTCGACGTTCGCCAGGCAGTTCCTCGGCCAACTGCCCAGGCCCGACGTCGACAGCGTCACCGGGCTCTCGCCCGCGATCTCGATCGCCCAGAAATCGGCCGGCACGAATCCCCGGTCGACCGTGGCGACGATGACGGAGATCCACGACTTCTTGCGCGTGCTCTATGCCCGCGTGGGAACCGCGCACTGCCCCGAGTGCGACGCCGTGCTCGAAGCACAGCCGCGCGACCAGATCGTGGAGCGGATCCTCGCCGCCCGGGCCGGCGAGCGGGTGCTCGTGCTCGCACCGCTCGTGCGCGACCAGAAGGGGGAGCACCGCGACCTGTTCACCGACCTCGTGCGGCAGGGCTTCACGCGGGCGCGGGTCGACGGCCGGATCGTGCGGGTCGAGGATCCGCCGCCGCTCGAAAAGCAGCTCAAGCACTCGATCGACGTCGTGGTAGACCGGATCGTGGCCGACGCCGCCGCCCGCAGCCGCCTCGCGGAGGCGGTGGAACTCGCGCTCCGCACGGGCGGCGGCCAGGTGATCGTGGCGACCGACCCCGGCGGCGAGGCGGCGAGCGACCGCGGGAGCGACCTCGTGCTCTCGAGCCGCTACGCCTGCGTGACGTGCGGCGTGAGCTACTCGACTCCTGAGCCGCAGCTCTTCAGCTTCAACAGCCCCACGGGCGCCTGCCCCGTGTGCGACGGCCTCGGCGACATCTACGGCATCGATCCGGAGAAGCTCGTCACCGACCCCGCGAAGTCGCTCAAGAAGGGCTGCATGGGCGTGCTCGGCACGTTCCGCGACATGCCGCGCTGGATGCGCCGGCTGTTCAATGGCGTCGCCGCCCATGCCGAGGCCAAGAAGAAGCTCGCGCCCGGCACGCTCCTGGAGACGCCCTGGGAAAAGCTCACGCCCGCGCAGAAAAAGATCTGGCTCACGGGTACCGGCGTCGAGGAGATCAAGCTCTCCTGGAAGCGCGGCCGGGCAGAACGGGGCGCGAAGACGAAGTTCGAGGGCATCCTCGCGCTCCTGGCCAACAAGTGGCGAAACGCGAAGAGCGGCATCATCCGGCGGATGCTCGAGAAGCTCATGCGGGTGACCCCCTGCCACGCCTGCCAGGGCGCGCGGCTCTCGCCCCAGGCCCGCGCCGTGCGGATCACGAGCCGCTCGCCGGGCCGCGCCGGCACGGCATCCCTCTCCCTCGACGCGCTCTGTGCGCTCCCGATCGCCGATGCGCGGGAGTTTCTCGCCGACCTCGTCCTCGACCAGACGCAGGCGCTGATCGCCGTCGAGCTCATGAAGGAGATCCGGTCGCGGCTCGAGTTTCTCGACCGGGTCGGCCTCGGCTACCTCGCGCTCGACCGCAAGGCGCCGACGCTCTCCGGCGGCGAGAGCCAGCGGATCCGGCTCGCCGCCCAGATCGGCTCGGGGCTCTCCGGCGTGCTCTACGTGCTCGACGAGCCCTCGATCGGCCTCCACCCACGCGACAACGTGAAGCTGCTGGGCGCGCTCGAGGCTCTCCGCGACAAGGGCAACACGGTGGTCGTCGTGGAGCACGACGAGGACACGATCAGGGCGGCCGACTGGGTGGTCGACTTCGGGCCCGGCCCCGGCAAGCGCGGCGGCGAGGTGGTGGCGGCCGGCACCCCTGCCGACGTGGCGGCGAGCGCCCGCAGCCTCACCGGCGCGTTCCTCGCCGGCCGCGACGCGATCCCCGTCCCCGGGAAGCGACGTTCCCCCTCCGGCAAGACGCTCACGCTCTCGGGCGTCCGGCACAACAACCTCAAGGGTGTCGACGTGGAGATCCCGCTCGGGCTCCTCGTGTGCGTGACGGGCGTTTCCGGCAGCGGCAAAAGCTCGCTCGTGGGCGACGTGCTCGAGCCCGAACTGCGCCGGCGACTCGGCAGCGAGGCGGCCGTGCCGGGCGCGTTCGATGCGATCAGGGGCGCGGACGAGCTCGACAAGGTGATCGTGATCGACCAGTCGCCGATCGGCCGCACGCCGCGGTCGAACCCGGCGACCTACGTCAAGGTGTGGGACGACATCCGCGCGCTCTTCACGATGCTGCCCGACGCGAAGAAGCGCGGCTGGAAGGCCGGCCGGTTCAGCTTCAACGTGGCCGGGGGCCGCTGCGAGGCCTGCGAGGGCAACGGCTCGACCCGGCTCGACATGGATTTTCTGGCCGACGTGTGGGTGACCTGCGAGGTGTGCGGCGGCGCCCGCTTCGCGAAGGACACGCTCGAGGTCCGCTGGAAGGGGAAGAACGTCGCGGAACTGTTGAACATGGAGATCGGCGAGGCGCGGGACCTCTTCGCCGACGCTCCCGACATCGCCCGCAAGCTCGAGACGCTCTGCGACGTCGGCCTCGACTACCTGCACCTCGGCCAGCCTTCCCCGACGCTCTCCGGCGGGGAGGCGCAGCGCGTGAAACTCTCCCGCGAGCTCGCCAAGCGGTCCACCGGCAAGACGCTCTACATCCTCGACGAGCCGACGACGGGCCTCCACATGGCCGACGTGCGGCAGCTGCTCGCGGTCCTCGAGCGGCTCGTCGACGCCGGCAACACCGTGCTCGTGGTGGAGCACAACCTCGACGTCGTGAAGCGGGCCGACTGGGTGATCGACCTCGGGCCCGAAGGCGGCGCGGGCGGCGGCGAGATCGTGGCCGAGGGCACGCCGGAACAGGTGGCGAAGGTGAAGGCCTCGCACACCGGCAGAGCGCTCGCGCCGATCCTCGCCGCGGCGAAGAAACCGGCTGCGAAGTCGCCGGCGCGGCGCACGAAGCCTGTCGATGCCGCGAAACTCATGGCCCAGGTCGAGAAGACGTCGCGCGATCCGGGGCCGCCTGCGATCATGGTCCGGGGCGCATCCCAGCACAACCTGAAGCAGGTCGATGCCGACATCCCGCGCGGGGCGATGACCGTCTGCTGCGGACCGAGCGGCAGCGGCAAGACGTCGCTCGCCTTCGACACGCTCTACGCCGAGGGGCAGCGGCGCTACGTCGAGAGCCTCTCCCCCTACGCCCGCCAGTTCGTGGGCCAGGTGCCGAAGCCCGTGTTCGAGCGGATCGAGGGCCTCGCGCCGGCCGTGGCGATCGAGCAGCGTTCGAGCGGCAGCACGCCGCGGTCGACCGTCGGCACGCTCACGGAGATGTACGACGCCTTCCGCGTGCTCGCGGCCCGGCTCGGCGTGATGCACTGTCCTGACTGCAGCACGCCGGTCGGCAGTCAAAGCATCGATGAGACGGTCGACCGCGTCCTCGCCCACCCACCCGGCACACGGATGCTTCTCCTGGCACCCGTGGAGCTTCGGGTCGGCCAGACGCCCGAGAATTTTTTCGCCGGTCTGCGCGCCGCCGGCTACGTGCGGGTGCGGATCGACGGCCGGACGTTCCACCTCGACGACAAGCCCGCGCTCGATCGCAAGCGGAAGAGCAGGATCGAGATCGTGATCGACCGCGTGACGGCGAATCCCGCCGACCGCAGCCGGCTCGCAAACAGCGTCGAGGCGGCCTTCGACGCCGGGGGCGGCACGATGCTCCTGGCCTCCTGCGCCGACGGCCACGACGGCAAACCGCTCGAGGAGCCCGATTGGCCCGTGGAGGTGATGAGCCGCAGGCTCGCCTGCCCGGAATGCGGACGCGGCTTCAAACCGCTCGAGCCGCGGCAGTTTTCCTTCAACAGCCCTCTCGGCTGGTGCCCGGCGTGCGACGGCCTCGGCACCCGCACGGGCGTCGATCATGCGGCGCTGGTGCGCGACGCCACGAAGTCGCTCGCGGAGGGCGCCCTCGACCTGTGGCCCGCCCTCGATCGAAAAGACTGCGGTGCCACGAGCCGGCTCATGATCGAGGCCCTGTGCGCCGCGACGGGGCTGCCACGCGATGTGCCGCTCGCCGACCTCTCCGGCCTCCAGCAGCGGGTGCTCTTCGAGGGCACGGGCGAGCGGTGGATCGAGGTGCCGCGGCCGCGGGGCGTGCCGGGCGCGGGGCCGTGGTTCGCGTTTCAATTCAAGGGCCTCGAGAACGCCTGCGAGGAGGCCGCGCGGCTGGTGATGGGCCTCCGCGGCAAGGTGGATGCCGTGATGGGGGAGGTGCCGTGCAGCGACTGCGGCGGCAGCCGGCTCGCCGAGGAGGCGAGCGCCGTCACGCTCTGGGGCCGCTCGCTCGACGTCTGGTGCCGGATGCCGCTCGGCCGGCTCCAGCAGGAACTCGCCGCCGTGTCGCTCTCGGAGACCGACCGAAAAATCGCCGGCGACCTCCTGCGGGAGCTCGTCTCGCGGGTGCGGTTCCTCGTCGACGTGGGGCTCGACTATCTCGACATGGCACGTCCGGCCGCGAGCCTGTCGGGGGGTGAGCTGCAGCGTATCCGACTCGCCGCGCAGGTGGGCAGCGGGCTCACCGGCGTGCTCTACGTGCTCGACGAGCCGACGATCGGGCTGCACCCGCGCGACACGCATCGCCTGATCACGGCCTTGGGCAAGCTCCGCGATCTCGGCAACACGCTCGTGGTGGTCGAGCACGACCGCGACGTCGTGAACGCCGCCGACCACGCGCTCGACTTCGGGCCCGGCAGCGGCCGCGAGGGGGGCACGATCGTCGCGCATGCGGCCCCCGCGAAGCTCGCCGGCTCGAAGCGGAGCGTGACGGGGCCGTATCTCACGAAGCGGCGGGCCTGCGACGCCGTCCTCGAGAGAAAGCAGGCTCGAGGCCGTCGCGTGCCGCAGCACTGGCTCGAGATCACGGGGATCCGCCATCGCACGCTGAAAGGGCTCGACGCGCGGTTTCCGCTGGGGGTGCTCGCGGCGGTGACGGGCCCAAGCGGCTCCGGCAAGACCTCGCTGGTGCTCGAGGTGCTCTGGCGTGCGCTCGCCCGCCGGCTGCACGCGGCCCGGGAACAGCCGGGGCAGCACGACGCCGTGAAGGGTCTCGACCGGATCGACAAGGTGATCCTGGTCGACCAGGAGTCGATCGGCTCGACGCCCGGATCGACGCCGGCCACCTACACGGGCGTGTTCGATCCGATCCGCCAGCTCTACGCGAAGGTGCCCGAGTCGCGCACCCGCGGCTTCACGCCGCGCACCTTCAGTTTCAACGTCGATGGCGGCCGCTGCGAGGCCTGCGAGGGGCTGGGGCAGCGGCGGGTGGAGATGCACTTCCTGCCCGACATCTGGGTGGAGTGCGAGGCCTGCAAGGGCCGTCGCTATTCGTCGGAGACGCTCCACGCCAAGTGGCACGGCAAGTCGATCGCCGACGTGCTGGAGATGAGCGTGGCCGACGCGCACCAGTTCTTCGAGACGGCGCCGCAGATCGCACGGATCCTGGGCACGCTCGTCGACGTGGGGCTCGGCTACGTCACGCTCGGCCAGCCCGCGCCGCAGCTCTCCGGCGGCGAGGCCCAGCGCGTGAAGCTCTCGCGGGAGCTCGCGAAGCCGGGCACGGGCAACACGCTCTACATCCTCGACGAGCCGACCACGGGCCTGCACTTCGCCGACATCGAGAAGCTGCTCCACGTGCTCGAGCGGCTGGTCGACGCGGGCAACACGGTGCTCGTGGTGGAGCACAACCTGGAGGTGATCCAGGCGGCCGACTGGGTGATCGACATGGGCCCCGAGGCGGGGGACGGCGGCGGCAGGATCGTGGCCGAGGGCCCGCCGGAAGACATCGTGGTGCACGCCGAGCGCTGGCAGAAGGGGCAGCGGAAGGGCTCCGCCGACGCAGGTCCCCTCCGCAGCCACACGGGCGAAGCCCTGGCAGAGTTCACCGCCGCGACGGCCCGTTGAGCGATTCGCCGAGACGGCGGCCCGCCGCGGGCCATGCGGCCCATTCGGCAAGGCGTTCTTGCCCCCCTTGCCCAGTCTCCGTGACCGGACTTCGAGGTACGGCAGTCACGACCGGCACGACCGGACGCCGATTCAAGCCTCGACTCGAACGTTTCGGAGGACCCGTACGAAATGAACGCTTTTGCCCACGACGAAGGGTGTGACGGCCACGGCTGGGATGCCGTTCGCGCCATCCTCACCGGCGCCGCCCTCGCGACGGCCTCCCTGGCCATCCCCGCGGATGCCGCAGACTGGTCGCTCAGCGGCGGTGCAGACCCGGCGGCCATCGTCACGGACGATCGTCCTGCAACGCCTTCCACCCCGCAGCACGGCCTCGTTCCGCTGCTCGTCACCGACATCACCGAGGACGAGGAGAACGCCGTCATCCCGATGGATGCCCCGCTCGCCGAGTTGGCCCAGGCCATCGAGCAGGAACCGGTCGACTTTGGATTCGAGGCCGATGGCGGGATGCCGCTGCCGGCCACCACGATCGTCCAGGACGAGGAACCACTGACGGAATATGTCGTCAGCGACGAAGCGAAGGCGGCGGCCAGGCGCTGCCCGCGGTGGACCGCCCAGGTCGACGCCCTGCTCCTCTGGCAGACGAACATCCCGAGCCGCCCGCTCTACGCCGACTCGGTCACCGGGCAGACTGTGCTCAACGCCAATCAGGCGATCCCGCCCGTGTCGGCGGCGCCGCGCTACGCGATCCTCTACCACCGCGACCCCTGCCACGCCTTCGAGATCAACTACTTCCAGATCCAGTCGTTCGCGGGCACCGCGGCCGTGGGAGCAGGCACGAATACCTACCGCGGCGTCAATCTTCCCGGAGTCGTCATCGGCGACATCACCTCGGCTCAGGTCGACACGACGGCGGGCCTCAAAAGCTGGGAGTTCAACGCGCGCCGCAGCGACGGGGGCATCCTCACGTGGATCGGCGGCTTCCGCTGGGTGGAATGGAACCAGCAATTGAACCTCGTCGGTGCGAATCTCGGCGTCCTGGGAAATGATCAATATCTCGTGCAGACCGGCAACAACCTCTACGGCGGGCAGCTCGGGGCCGACCTTCTCCTCTGGAACTCCTTCCGCAAGGTGAAGGTCAATGGCGTCGCCAAGGGGGGTGTGTACTACAACTGCCACGCGTATCAGAACACCACGCTCTCTGGCGGTCAGGGCGTGTTCGCCGCGAACACCCTCGCCACGTCGAAGGACGCCTGCTCCTTCATGGGCGAGGTGGGGCTCATCGGCGAATACAAGCTCGCCGAGTGGCTCTCGTGGCGGGCCGGCTACACGCTCTTCTGGCTCGGCGGCATCGCCACGCCATCGAACCAGCTCGCCCTCAGCGACTTCACGGCGCAGACGACGAGCATCAACACCTATTCCTCGGCATTCCTCCACGGCGTGACGACGGGCCTCGAGGCCCGCTGGTAGCACGCGGTGGACGACGCATGGCGATTTTCACGGAGGCTGACATGACGATGGTTCGAATCTGCGGAATCGGGCGGCCGGCTGCATGGACCACGCTCGCATGGCGAGGCCTCGCGGCCCTGGCCCTGGGCGGTGCGATCCCGGTGGTCGCCGACGCCGACGTGATCAATGCGGCGCCCAGATCGGTGCTCGTGGTCGACGCGGCCGACGGACAGCTCGCCCTCGACGACGACGCGGCAGCCGGCACCGACGCCGCGGCGAGCCTCTATGCCGTCGCCTGCGCGGACGACGTCTGCGGGCCGGATGGCTGCCCAACCGGCGACTGCCAGTGCGAGGCCTGTCGGGAGGGAAACCATTGCCGCGATGCCCACTGCTGCCAGCTCGTCGACTGCGATCCACCCGGCCTCTTCCAGCGGCTCGGCGCCCTCCACGACAAGTCCGGCGCCTGCTGGAGCGGCCGCGTCGACGCGCTGCTCCTGTGGCGGAACGCTCCTCCGGGACGCCCGATCGTGCAGACCGGCATCGACGACATCCCCGTGCTCGACGCCAACCAGATGAACAGCTCGCCGGCGGCCGGGCCCCGCATCTCGCTCTTTCGCACCGACCGCTGCGGCGACGCCTGGGAGGCAACCTGGCTGCGGGCCGCGAACTTCCGCAGCATCCGCCCCCTGCCGGCAGGCGCCGGGCAATACGTGCTCTCGGGAGGAGGAATCTACGGCAACGGCGGTTCCCAGGCCTTCGACACCGGCACCGCCAACCTGGGCAGCAGCATCCAGAGCTTCGAGTTCAACCATCACCGCTGCCACGGTCGCAACATCCGCTGGCTGGCGGGCTTCCGCTGGGTGGAATGGCAGGAGCAGTTCCGGCTGCAGGACGCGCTGACAAGCCCCGCGGCCACCGACCTCTACCAGACGGGCTGCATCAACAGCATGTACGGAGGCCAGATCGGGGCCGACCTCTACCTGCTCTCGCTGCCGTGGCTCAAGGTCGACTCGGTGGTGAAGGCCGGGGCCTACTACAACAACGCGAGCCAGTCGTCGCTCTACACGACGACCCAGGATCCGGGCGGGGGCTCCGCGGCGATCACGGTGGGCAAGAGCCCGGCGAGTTGTGCCTTCATCGGCGAGGTCGGCATGACCGGGGCGATCCCGATCACTCGCAACCTCGACGTTCGGTTCGGCTACTTCGGCCTCTGGCTCTCGAGCATCGCCCAGCCCACGCAGCAGCTCAGCGGCCAGTCGCTCAATCCATCCACGACCCCGACCGGCACGCTCGTCACCAACGGCGGCGTGGTGCTCCAGGGCGTGAGCCTCGGGCTCGAGGGACGCTGGTGATCCCGCTCCAGGTCAGGCGGTGGCCGAGACAATGCTCGAGAACGCCCCCTGGCCGGCCAGGTTCTTGGCCGCGATCCGGAACGAGTAGTTCCGCCCGGCGACGAGCCGGCTGATCGATGTCGTCGTGCCGGTGACGTTGAGCGTCGTCCACGTGGTCGAGCCCGTGAGGGCGTACTGCACGACGTAGCCGGTCGTAGGCCCGCCGGCGTTCGCCGTCGGCGCCGTCCAGGAGAGGCCGACCGTGCCCGACGCCGTTCGCGTGGCCACCACGCCGGTCGGTACGGCGAGCACCGCCCCGGGGAGGAACGGCGTGAGCTGTGGCGACGCGATCGAATACAGGCCGACCACGTTGCCGGTGGTGATCGCGGCGACACGGAAGTCGTAGGTCACGCCGTTGGCAATCGCGACCGTGGCCTTGGGCAAGGTCGAGACGCCGTCGGCGATCGTGGTCCAGCCGCCCGGCACGCCAGCGGCATAGGTGCGGTACTGTACGACGTAGTCGAGGATCGTCTGCCCGGCCACGAGCGTGGGCGACGTCCACAGGAGCGTGACCGAGCCATTGCCGGCGGTGCCGGTGAGCCGCGTCGGGGCGACCGCCTGCGGCCAGGGCGTGGCCGCCGCGGAGACCGCATAGCCGCTGAGCCCGGCGGTGTTCTGCGCGGCCACGCGGAAGGTGTACGACGTGCCGTTGGTCAGGCCCGTGACCGTGGCGCCGGTCGCCGGCGACACGCCATCGGCGAACGTCCGGTACGTCGAGTCCGCCTGGCCGGTCACCTTGTACTGCACCACGTAGTCGCTCACCGCGGAGCCGCCGTTGTCGGCCGGAGCGGTCCAGGCGAGCGTCGCCGAGCCGGTGGAGACCGACGCCACCACGAGGCCCTGCGGGGCCGTCGGCACCGTCGCCGGCACGAGCACCGTGGTCGTCGCCGACACCGGCCCGTTGCCGAGGGCGTTCACCGCCTTCACGCGGAACACGTAGGTGATGGCGCTCGCAAGGCCGGTCACGGTGGCACCGGTCGTGGAACGCACACCGTCGGCGAACGTGACATACGCCGAGTCGGGCTGGCCGCTCACCTTGTATTCGACCACGTAGTCGGTGAGCGACGGGCTGCCGGCGACCACCGGGGCGGTCCACGTGAGCGCCACACTGCGGGCCGCGGCATTGGCCACGCCGGCGAGTGCCGTCGGTGCGCCCGGCAACACGCCCGGCACACCCGGCGAGGAGGTCGTGGCGTAGCCGCTGTCGCCGATGTCGTTCCGGGCCTTCACGCGGAACAGATACGACGTGCCGTCGACGAGGCCCGTCACCGTGGCACCGGTCGTGGCCGACACCGCATCGGTGAAGACCGTCCACGTCGTGCCGCCGTTGCTGCTGTATTCCACCACGTAATCGCCCAGCGCGGGGCTGCCGAGCACGACCGGCGCCGTCCACCCGAGCGTGGCCTGGCCGCTCGCCGTGCCCGTCACCGCGAGCCCCGTCGGCACGCCGGGGATGATGCCCGGCTTCACCGGATCGGAGATCGGCGACCAGGCGCTGTCTCCGATGGCATTCGTGGCCCTCACCCGGAACACGTAGGCGGTGCCGTTGACAAGCGGCGTCACCGTGACGCCGAGCGTCGCCGACACACCGTCGGTGAAGGTCGTCCAGTTCGTGCCGCCATCGCTGCTGAATTGCACCGTGTAGTCGGTGATCGCCGAGTTGCCGTCGGACACCGGCACCGTCCAGGCGAGCCCCACCTGCGTGTTGCCCGGCGTGCCCACCGGCTTACCCGGGGCGTCAGGCACGTCCGCCAGGGCGATCGTGAACGACGTCGTGCCGTCGACCTTGTTGGGCAGGAGCGTGTTGTTGGCGAGATCGGTGAGCTGGCCCGTCACCCCGGCGGCGCTCGCCCGGCTCGTCGCCGTGATCACGTAGGCTCCGAGCGAATAGACCGACGCCGACTCGAAGACGACGCGGTTGGTCGTCTCGAGGTAGCGGAACACGTAGTCCGTGCCGAGGACGAGCGGCACGCCGTTGCGGGTGAGCGTGAAGGCGGCGCTCGTCACCGTCGACTTGTCGATCCCCACGCCGTTGTCGGAGAGCTGCAGCTCGAACGACGTCTGGGTGCGGGCGCCCGTCCGCAGCACCACCGAATCGCTCGTCGCATCGAGATCGTCCGGCCCGCCGTCCTGCGGCTTCGCAAGCGTGGCGTAGGGCTGGAAGAAATCGACCCGGTCGATCGCGCCGCGATCCTTGAACACGTTGCTGCCGAGGCCGGGTTGGCTCGCCTGTGCCGGATCGTCGGACCGGAGCTGGCCGTAGAGATCGCGATCGGGCGCGATCACCGGCGACTGCGGCACGCCGAGCGGCACGTTCACCACGACGTATTCGTTGCGGTCGGCGAGCGAGTTGAGCGAGCTGTCGATCGCGGGGGTGCCGGACCGGAGATAGAAGTTGCCACCCGCGGCGTTCACGAACGGATCGCTGGCGAGCGTCAAAGCCTGGCTCTGCGTCGCCCCGGCCGACACCTGCGTGCCGACCGCGGAGAACGCCGACGTGGTGATCACCGTGCGTTGATTTCCCGCCGAGTCGACGCGGCTGGTCGCATCGACGCTCACGCCCGTGGCCAG
Source organism: Planctomycetia bacterium (assembly GCA_009926295.1). Lineage (GTDB taxonomy): Bacteria > Planctomycetota > Planctomycetia > Pirellulales > UBA1268 > RGVT01. The sequence goes on along the minus strand of RFPF01000021.1, from coordinate 9,252 downwards.
ATTGGCGAACAGGTTGTTCATGAGCGTGGGCCCGGCGTTTTCGCTCACGACGACGCCCGTGCCCTTGGGAGTCGTGCCGCCGTAGATCGTGTTGTTCACGATCCGACCGTAGGGCACGGCGGCCGTGGGCACGGTGCCCGAGTTCGGGTCGCCGCTGAAGAGGATGCCGGCCGTGCCGCTCGTCGACACGACGTTATTGGCGACGACCACGCCCGGCACGAGGCGGCTGTTGTTGAGCACGGGCAGGTTGCGGGGCGTGCCCGGGATCGGATCCTTGGAGTTCGCGTCCCGCACGCCGGCGTCGATGCTGATGCCGTAGGTGGCGGCGGCGGCGATGATGTTGTTCTGGATCAGGAACTGCCCCTGCTGCCGCTGCGTATTCGCATCGCCGAAGGGCAGGACCGCATTGCCGAGTGAGTCGACCGCGCCGAGCGCGGTGTTGCTCGCCACGAGGTTTTGGTTGGTATCGAAGGTGTTGTCGATCGCGATCTTGCCCGTCAACTCGCTGGTCATCACGGCGTACGTCGTGCCGTGGCGGATCTCGAGCTGGTAGGGGCCGGTGAGCGCCTGGGTCGGCACGGTCGCCGAGCCGGCCAGCGGCGTGCCCACGCCGAAGAAGGCCGTCTGACCGGCCGTCGCGCCCGTCACCATCTCGCCCCGCTCCGCGAAGCCAACCATGACGTCGTCGACGTAGAAGCCCTCGTACTGGTTGTTCTGGCCGCGTTCGGCGCTGCCGAAATTCCCCGTCGTGCCGGCGAGTCCCACGATGTCATTGAGCCCATGGGGCAACGCGAACGCAATCGCATCGCCGGCATTCAGCGTCACGTCGCCGTCGAGCGTGACGGTGTTCGTCGCCGCGTCGATCGACACGACGGTCAGGCCGGTCGCTGCGGGCAGGCCTGTCACCAGATCCGTGGTCCAGACGTCCATGCCGGGCACCACGCCCGTGACATCGGCCACGATCACGTCGGGCAGGGCCACGACCGCAGTCGTCACCGTCGTGTTGTTGGCCCAGTTCTGCGTCGGATCGAACTCGCCCGCCGTGCTGAAGTCGAACCGCAGGCGGATGTTGGACTGGCCGGCATACTTGCCGAGGTCGATCCGCGCCTGCCGCCAGCTCGCCGAATCAAACAGTTCCTGCACGTGCTGGTTGTCGATCAGGGTGTCGTTCGAGATTTTCGACGACACGGACGCGAAGGCCGGCAGCTCGGCATCGCTCGAGTCGGCGGTCGACTTCACCGAGTTGTTCGTGGCGACGACCTCCCAGGTGGCACCGCCGTCCGTCGAGACGAAGACGCGGGCGCTGTCGCGCATCGTATCCAGCTTGCCGGAGGCGCCCTGCGTCTGGAGCCAGTAGTTGAAGTACAGCGTCGGCTTGTCGGCGTACGTGTACGCTGAAAGATCGAATGCGTTGGTCGAAAGGCTGCCGTAGGCGCCGCCGGGCAGGTTGTAACTGTTCGGGATCGCGGCGTTCTCCGACAGGTCCTGCTGCCACGCGGCGTCGATCACGCCGTACTGCCCGCGGGCCGACTGGTAGTTGAGATACGGCGTCGTGCCGGAACTGACGTACTTCTCCAGGTTGAAGGCCATGCTCACGCCACCGTCGCTTTCCGCGAACGAGCGCGTGACCCCCTGTCCGTCGACGACGGCATGCCTGGCGGCGCCGGTGCGGCTGCTGTCGGGGGCGGCGTTCACGCCGTGCCCCAGATCCGTGCCCCGGGTCGTGGTGGGATGCCAGAGGTTGACGTCGAGCGGCGAGAAGGCGAGACCCGTCACGCCTGCCAGGCCGGTCGTCGCCACCGAGGTGGCATCGGCCACACCGTCCGGAAGAAGCGGCCCTGTGCCATCCGGATCGGTGTCGAACACGGTCAGTTGGTTCCCCGACGTGTCGAAGGCGTAGAGCGTGCCGCTGGCGTCGATCGCGAACAGCGCGTTCTTGAGAGCCCCGCCGTAGAGATTCTGCGGCCCGATCGACAGGCCCGCGAACTGTGCCGCGGCTCCCCCTGCGTCGAGAACGGGCGTCGCGGTGAGCAGCGTCGCCGTGGCGGTCCCGCGGTCGATCGAGAAGACGTAGCCATGGGTGTCGACGCCGTAGAGCGTGCCGTTGACGAACGCCATCCCCGTGACGATGCCGAGCGAGTTGGTGGCATCCTGGATGTAGTTGCCCTTGCGGCCCCAGGGCTGGCCCGTCGCCACGGCGGCCGAACCATTGGCGGGATTCGCCCGATAGAGCCGCGATGCCGCTCCCTCACGGACGGAGTAGAAGAGGAAGTCGTACTTGGCGACGTCGGTCCGGCCCCACGCGAGGGCGTCCACGATGTCGGTCGTCACGGCCTGGGGATCCGCCGTGTAGGAGTACCGCACCGTCGCGAGCGTCGGACTGGTCGCCGACGCATTCACCGGCGCATCCCAGGTGATCGACACGTCGCCGGTCGCGGCATTCACGTCGCTGACGCCATCGACGGGCGCGGGCACTCCCACCGGAGCACTGATCGCCGTGAAGGTCATGGCCCCGGCGACGCTGGTGGTGAAGTTCCACGACCCGGTGGCAGGCACGCCGCCGACGGTGGTCGTGTAGGAAACGGTGCCGCGAACCGTGCTCGGCACGACGTTGTTGTTGGCGAGGCTGAAGACCGTCGCCGACACCAAGCCGAGGGAGGTCGTCCTGACGTTGTTCTGCGTGACCGCTGTCGTTGTCGGCGCATTCGGGATCGAATCGTTGCCGACGAAGGTCCGATCGCCCGTCCCGGCATCCACCAATTCGAGCATTCCCGCGGTGTTGTCGATGTTGGGCGACAGGCCGGCGTAGTCGTAGAGTTTCCCGTCCGACCGCATCGCCAGGTCACCGATGTTCTTGTCGGCGTAGTAGTAGCTCCTGATCACCGTTTCGACGCCGCCCCGCATGGCGTCGATCGTCCTCAGGCTCGTGGCCGTGGACACGAAGAGCGTGACGTCGGAGAGCGTGAACGGCGTGACATGCGTCGAGAGTGCGATCGCATTGCTGACGTCGACCAGCGATCCCGAGGTCGTCGGAACGGTGGGACTGGCTGGATTGGTCGTGGGCAAACCGCTCGTGTAGCCCGTGTACCCGATGTGGTCCTCCACGACCCGCTTCACGGAATTCACGGGCTCGAGCCGGATCAGGGAATTCGTGGCGCCGCTCGTGAACGTCGCGTCGAGCGCGGCGGGCAGCCGCTCGTTGCTCGAGACCGCGACGTAATACCGGAGCTGCTTCGTCGGATCCGCGGGGGTGACCGCGCCGCCGGCCTCCAGGCCGCCCGATCCCGTGGGTCCGCCGGCCGGCAGCTGCACCGAGCCGATGAATGGATCGAGCTTGCCCGCCGAGCCGGTCGAAGGATCGGTGAACGTCGCCCCGCCCTGGTCGCTCGCCACGTTGGAATCGCGGCCCACGTAGATCAGCTTGCCGGTCGAATCGAACACCGAGATCGTGAGGTCGCCCCGGAACCCGTCGCCGTAGTCGATGTCGAAGACGGTCGACCAGCTCTTGCCGCCCGCGTTCACGCCCGTGATGCTCTCGAGCTGCTCGTAGTTGAGCGCGAACGAGTACCAGTCGACGTCGGTCGCCGACGAGATCGCGCCGGCCACGCTGATGGTGGCCTGGTCCGACTGGAGGACGTTCCCCAATGGCTGGGCGTTGGCGAACACGTCGTTGGAGGCGGTGCTCTCGCCCGTCTCGCCGGTGAGCAGCGACCGCTGCGGCAGGCCCAGCACGTCGATGCCCACCTGCGGATAACTGATGGCGGCATAGCGGACCGTCGAGCCCGGCTTCTGGTCGCGCTGCTGGAGCCGCACGCGCAGCTCGTACGCCCCGCTCGTCGCCCCCGCGGCCACCTTCGTGGCGTCGACGAGGTCGGCCTCGTAGGCGGTCTGCGTCGTCGCGGCGTCGTACCGCGGCTGGCTGCGGACGCGGATGAAGTATTGGTTTTGGGCGCCCGCCGTGCCGGGCAGGATCACCCGCATGCCGGCGTCCTTGGGGTTCACGGAGTAGAAGTCGCCCCCCTGCCACGAGTCCTTGCCCAGATCCTGGCCGACGCCCCGCGTGCCCGCGAGGAGAGCCGCGTCGGTCTGGGAATCGGCCGACCGGGCCCGAACCGTGCCGCTGGCATCCAGCAGTTCGACCATCACGTCGAGCCCCGGGCTCGTCTTGTCGAGGTCGATCCACACCTCGGAGCCGCCGTAGCCGGTGAAGCTGTACACGTCCACGTCGCCTGGAGCGATCCACGAGACCGCCCCGTGCACCTCGAATCCGAGCCGCCGGGTGTCGTCGCCGCTCTTGCCGTTGGGGGCGAGCACGCCGAGCACCTGGGCGGCTCCCGGCGTGGAGTTGGACTCGATCCAGCCCGCCGCCGCGGGCTCCGACTCCTGCACGATCGCCACGTTCGTGTCGTTGGAGAATGGGAGGAACTTCAGGCTCCGCCAGTCGCCCGCGGCGGGCGTGGAGGCGGTGCCGTCGGCGTTGGTGTCTTTCTGGAGCTGGCCGAGCGGGTCGAGGCTCGCCCCCACCGAATCGTCCTTGAGCGAGGTGAGGATCACGGGATAGCCGGGCTGGCCGACCACCTGCACCGTGCCGCCGATCCGGTCGGGAATGTCGGTGCCGTAGCCGGTGGCGGTGAAGCCGGCATTGGTTCCGGCGAGCTTCACGACGAGGCTGGCGGCAGGCTGACTCACGAGCCGGAGGCCCGTCGCCGTCTGGAAGTTGCTGACGATGATCTCGCTCAGGGGCACGTGGACGATGTCGGTGTCGTCCCAGACGGTCTCGGTGGTGATCTCCTCCCCGCGAACCTGCATCCCCTCGATCGCGCCGCCGGCGGGCCCGCCGCCGCTGAAATCGTGTACGAGAGGCGGTTGTCGCGCACGAGCGGTCCGCGGTTGTCGTCGTAGCGGGCGTCGCGGGCGATCGCGCCGGTGCTGCGGCCCGGGTCGGGCCGCTCGACGTCGGAAAGCGCGTTGGCGTTGATGCTCACCACGGCCCCCACGTTGTCGCGGAAGTCGTTGCCGAGGATCACCGGCTGGGCGCCTCGCACAAAGACGGTGGCGGCGACGTTGCCCCCGCGGCCGGTGCGGTTGGTGGTGGCGGTGCCGGCGGCGTTGTTCTCGATCCGGCTGTGCGCGAGCCGCAGGTCGCCCTGGTGCGTCTCGATCACGTTGAACGCGTCGAGCGTGCCCTCGATCGGCGTCTGGCCGCCACCGTAGGCGAGATAGGCGTAGTCGATGCTCGCGCGGGAGCCGGCGTCGAGCACGATGCCGCCCCAGTCGCCGGCCGTGCGCACATCGGGCAGGTTGCCGTTGGTGTCGAACGTGCCGCCGGCGCCAAACCGGTTGTCGCCGAGGCTCGTGAACACCACACGCTGGCTCGACGTGCCCTCCGCGATGAGCTGCGACTCACCGCGTTCGAGCTCGATCCGCGCCCCCTGGAGCTTCATCACCACGCCGGGGTCGATCGTCAGGCGGCCGCTCTTCCGGGCGAGGATGGTCGTACCGTCGAAGAAGTATCCGCCCGAACCGCCGGCGATGAAGAGGTTGTCCTGGAGCACGTAGACGATGTCCGTGCTGCGGAACCGGGCCGGCACGTCGAGCCGCTCCGGCTCGCCGCCGAGCGGCGTGCGGATCTTCACGAACAGGCCGTTGGTCGAGTTGCCGAGGAGCGTGTTGCCGCGGATCTCGGGGCCGACCCGGCCGTTCGAATCCTCGAAGCTGTCGGGCGTGGCGGAGATGCCGGCGCCCGCGCTGTTGGTGATCGTGTTGAAGGCGAGCGTCGGCCGCGTGTTTTCCAGCTGGACGGGCGCGAAGGAATCGAGCTGCGAATCGACATAGACCTGTCCGCCGCCGTAGGTGATCGCCGCCTGGCTGATCGAGTCGACGAAGGCCTTCTTCGTGGCGGAATCGGAGTCGGCGCGGAACACGATCCCGCCCCACTGCCCGCCTGTGGCCGCCGGCCCGACGCCGTCGGAGTTTCCGCCGATCGAATCGTCGTGATACGACGTGAATTTCACCATGTTGGTCGGCGTGCCGAGCACCTGCAGCGACGCCCCCGCCCGCGACACGAGCGCCGACGAGCTGCCCACGTCGATGTTCGCCGCGCGGAGCTTGAACACCGCCCCTTCGTCGATCATCACCGTCACGCCGGCCGGCACGTTGAACGTCGCCCCGTCGGCCAGAGCCCGGCCTGCGAGATCGGTGCCGACGAGGTAGGGCGTTCCGCCGGGGTTGCCGACGATCCGGATGATCGACTTGCTGCCCGGCACCGCGGCATTGGCCGCGTTCACCGCGGCGATCGCGGCTGCGATCGTGGCGTACGGCTTGGCGACCGTGCCGTCGGCGCCCGCCGCCACCGCCGTCTTGTCGACGAACACCGTCTTCGCCGTGCTCGCCGTGTTGAACCAGAAGTTGAAGGCCCCGCCGGCCTTGCCGTCGCGGTCGCCGTCGAGCTGGGTGCCCGAGGCGTCGACGATCGTGGTGGACGACGTGCTTGCCGGCTGGAAGGCGATCCTCAGCTCGTAGTCGCCGTCGGAGATCCCGCCGCCGCCGGTGCCAGCCACGGCGGGATTGAAGGCGTCGTTCCCCGTGCTCGACACGGCGACGTAATAGGTGCCGGCGGTGAGCTCGAGACCCACGAAGGAATCGCGGCCGTAGTAGTCGTCGTTGCGGGCCACGAGCGTCCGCACCGTCTGCCCGCCCACCGTGTCCTCACGATAGAGCGTGAGCAGGCTGTCGAGCCCGCTCGTCGCCGCCGTGCCGGGCCGTGCGACGACCGTCTCGGCCGTCAACTTTCCGGCGGCCGACAGCGTGAACTTGTAGAGGTCGACGTCGGACCCGGTGGCGGGGTAGTGCTGGGCGAACTGCACGTTGTCGTAATCGCCCGGAAACACGGGCTCTCCCGTGAGACCCGCCCCCATGATCGACGGCAGCTCCCAGGAGTGCATCAACTCCAGGGCGTGGCCGATCTCGTGCATCGCCGTCTGGAACCACGCCCCGCCATACTCGCTCGCCCCCCAGTCCTGGAGCGAACTCATGATCGCCGAGCCGACCCCACCGGCGCCACCGCCAATCCCGCCCACCGCGTCGGGGGGCGTGGTCGGCGAGACGGCCCGCACGTCGCCGGTGACGACCGTGATCCCGAGATTGGCGGTCTCGACGAAGCGGACGCCGTGATACTGGCTGATCAGGTCGAAGATCTCTCGCGCGCGCTGCTTCTGCGTCTCGGTGATCGCGTTGTGGAGCGGGTTGCCCTGCGGATCGGTCCCGTAGACGTCCTGAAAGTTGTAGGCGAAGGCCGGGATCACGGCCGCGGGGCCGACCGCCTGATTCGCGAGGCCGTTGTTGTTGCCGATCTCGATCGGCACGTTGCGGTGCCCGGGCTCGTCGAGCGAGCCGGGCTGCGACGGAAAACCGAGGCTGCCGGCCGGCGTGGCGACGGTCGGCTGCAGGTCGATCGTGCCGCTCACGGTGCGTCCGGCGCCCGTGATGGCGCCGAGATCCTGGGCCGCGGCGAAGCTCGAGTGGTCGAGGCCGGCCGTCTCGGCCACCGTCGGGACGGCCGCAACGAGAGCCTCGGCCGCGCCGATCTGCAGCCGATAGAGCTTGCCGTCGGCGATCGCGCCCGCCGTGAACGTGAGGATGGCCTTCCCCGAAGTGGCGTCGTATGCGACGCTCGTCGGATTGACCGGCGTAAGAGCCGCGACCTCGACGCCGGTCGCGGGGTCGATCTCGAACAGGCGGTAGGACGCTGTCGTCTGTGCCGATGCCACGTTGAGCGGATCGTTGGCATTGAAGTAGACCACGATCTGGTCACGGTTCTGGGAGAGGACGCTGCCGGTCCGGCTCACCGGCTGCGGCACCACCGACACCACGAACGCGCCGAGATCGAGCCGCACGTCGAAGGTGCGGGCAGCCGCCATCGTGTCGCCCGGCACCGTTTTGAGGCCACCGACGCCACCGCCGACCGTGATCCGATACGAGTCGTCGGGGAGCGTCTCCTTGAAGCGGATCACCACTTCGTTTTGGTTGGGCAGGTCGTTCACCGTGACGCTGCCCGGCACGACCGTCACGTCGTTGCCGTTGCCGAACGCATCGCCCGCCCCGCCGCTGCGCACGATCGAGATGCTGCCGAGCGTGGCCGGGTCGATCTTCACCCCGGGGCTGAACCGGAGCGTGATCTGCTGGGGCGCCTCCGTCAGCGTCTGCGCCGTGCCGCCGGTCTGGTAGAAGGGCGCGTCGCTCGAGGCGTAGTACGCCGACACGAGGTCGAATGCCATCAGGCGGCGATCCTCGAGCCGCTCGAGCGGCCGGGCCTCGCGACGCTCGGGCCGGCGGCGCGCGATCCCTCCGCGCTTCCGGCCCCGACGATCGAACACCTCCTGGATGGACGACGACCACCTCGAAATCATGATGAGCCTGGCTCCCCGTTCGCGTGTTTGATGCCGCACGCCTGGATCGAGACGCATCGGCACCCCGAGCCTCCGATCGACCGTTAGGATCGGAAATCGGCCCGGAGGGCGAACAAAAAAGGTTTTCCGGAACGTACCACCGGTCTACGCGGGGAACAACAAAAGGGTTCGCTCCGCCGCGACCCCCGTTTTTCGCGAGCGTTTCCCGATGTTCAACGACCGACGGCCGCAGGGGTTTCCCAGCCTGAAAATCCGGCCCTATCCGGCGTTCTCCACCACCTCGCACGCCCCGCCGGCCGACCGCCTCGTGAAGCGGATGTCGAGCGTCCGGAGGTGGGTGTGGAGGCCCGCGTCCTGGACCGGGAGGATGTGCGCCGGGTGGCCCGATTCATTGTGGTGGGAGTGCCAGAGGCCCGGCGGGGTGACGAACACGCCGTGCGGAATCCAGTCGAACCGCTCGGCATCCTTGATGGAGCCGTCCGAGTCCAGCGACCTGCCCACCAGCGTGTAGCACCCGGGCCTGGCGTCGACGACGAGATCGACCGCCACCGACTGGTGGCGGTGCGGCGCCTGCACCGCACCGACCGGCAGCACGCCGAACATCGCCCAGAGCACGTGCGTGATCGTCATCGTCTGGGGAAATGAACGGCTGCCGAGGAGCACGCTCAGACGGTTCGCCTTCGCGCTCGCCGGATCATGGAGCACCGCATCGAGCGCCTCCATGATCGCCGCCCGCGGATAGAGCGTCGGATCGAACTGCCGCCGCGTCGCCTCGACGCCGAGGTATCTCAGGAGCGGCTCGTCGTGCACCCAGTAGAGCGCGGCATCGTCGCCGGCGACGTGC
>RFPF01000003.1 GCA_009926295.1 Planctomycetia bacterium | reverse complement strand
CCGACCCCGCCGCGGGCGGGGCCGGCACCGCGGACCTGCGGGCGGTCTCGCAGTGGTACACCTCGATCCTGGAGCGGGCGATCCGGCGCGCCCCGGCCCAGTACTGGTGGGTGCACCGCCGATGGCGAGGACAGCCTCCACAGGCTACAGTGGGCCGCTCCGCGGCGTGATGCTGGTCCGCGCGGAGCCCAATCGGTGCCCGCCCATGACCGACCCGCCCGAACCGCTCGACGAGGCCGTGTGGTTTCGCGCAGCCTCCGTGGACGAGTGCCCGCCCGGCACCAGCGTCGAGCGGATCGTCGCGGGGCGGGTTGTCGCGCTGGCGAACGTGGCCGGCACATGGCACGCCCTCGACGGGCTTTGTCCGCACCAGGGCGGCCCGCTCGGCACCGGTCACTTGTGCGGCACCATCCTCACGTGCCCGTGGCACGGATGGCAGTTCGACGTCGTGACCGGTCGCCATAAGTTGTCTGCCACGGTGCGGCAACCGGTGTACGACGTGCAGGAGCGCGAGGGCGGCGTGTACGTCCGCGTCAACGCCGCGGGTCCGGCTTCCGGAGCGGAGGGGGCATGATCGAAATCCGCTGCTTCCGCAACGCCGATCCGCCGCGGCTCGCCGACGTGTGGCGGTCGGCCGATCTGGGGCCGGCGGCCATGCAGCCGATGACCGCCGCGCTCCTCGAAGCCAGCGTGTTTTCCAAGCCCTATTTCGACCGCGAGGGCCTGATCGTGGCTGCCGACGACGACCGCGTCGTGGGATTCGCGCATGCCGCCTTCGGGCCGAACCGCAGCCGCACCGGCGTCGACACTCAGGTGGGTACGACGCTTCTCGTGGCCGTCGTCCCGCATCCATTGCAGGAGCAGATCGGCGACGAACTGCTGCGCGGCTGCGAGGCGTATCTTCGCCGGCGGGGCGCGGGCACCATTCTCGGCGGCGGTTCGGCCGAACTGCGGAGTTTCTACCTCGGCCTCTACGGCGGCTCCGATCTGCCCGGCATTCTCGACTCGTCGGCGTCGATGCGTCGGCTCTTCGAGCGGGCGGGCTACGAGACGGGAGAGCGGATCGCCGTTCTGCGGCGCTCGCTCCACGGCTTCAGGCCGCCGGTCAACCGCACGCAGCTGGCGATCAGAAGGACCACGGCGCTGCGGGCCATCGACGAACCCGCGCGACGCACGTGGTGGGAGGCGGCCACGACGACGGGCGTGGCCCTGCGGCGATACGAACTGCTCGGCCAGGAGGAGGAACTGCTGGGCAGCGCGTCGTTTTGGGACATGCAGCCGCTGGCGGGGGCCTGGGGCGTGGTCGCCGCCGGCCTGCTCGACGTGGAGATCGAGAGTCCGCGCCGCCGGCAGGGCCTCGCCCATTACCTCGTCGCCGAGGCGCTGCACGACCTCTCGCAGGAGGGCGTGTCGCTCGTCGAGACGCACGCATCGTCGACGAACGCGCCTGCGATGAGTCTGTTCACGAAGCTTGGCTTCGAGGTCACCGAGCACGGCACCATCTTCAGGAAGCCGTAGGACGGCGTAGGGCATGACAGGCTGAAGCCTGTCCTACGCGGGCGTGGGGAGGCGAGGGGTTGCCCCTGCCGTCGAGCCGGCGTATCCGACCAGCGAAGCCATGGATGGCCAAGCGGAGGCGCTCCCGCCAGCGCGGGCAGATCCGAGCGAGCCGAAGCCCGGAGGGCGAAGGCGAACGTCCGGCGAGACGGTCCGGGGCAACCCCGAGCCGGGGCCTTCACGCAACGCTCACATATCGCGCTGCGTGGCCGAAAAGCGCCATCCCCGCGCGGGCCATGGTCCGCTACCATCCCGGCCCGGACCGCCACCGATCGAAAGCCCCTGGAGGTGCCATGAGGGATGCCCGGCCGAAGTTGTTCGTGCTCGACACGAACGTGATCCTGCACGATTCCGGCTGCATCCGAAATTTCGAGGAGAACGACGTCGCGATTCCGATCACGGTGCTCGAGGAGCTCGACCAGTTCAAGCGAGGCAACGAGAACCTCAACTTCCAGGCCCGCGAGTTCCTGCGGCGGCTCGACTCGCTCACCGGCGACGTGCTTTCGGCGGACGGCAGTCCGCTCGGAGACGGCCTGGGCTCGATCCGCGTGGTGCTCGGCGGCTGCACGGACGACCGGCTCCACGAGTCGTTTCTCCAGGACACTCCCGACCACCGCATCCTCGGGCACACGCTCCGCCTGCAGCGCGAGCACGCCGACCGTCCCGTGGTCCTCGTGTCGAAGGACACGAACCTGCGAATGAAGGCGAAGTCGCTCGGCCTCAGGTCGCAGGACTACACCTCCGACAAGGTCGAGAGCTTCGACAAGCTGTACACGGGCAAGCGGGTGGTGGAGGGGATCGACTCGGAGACGATCGACCGCTTTTACGCGGAGGGAGGGGTTCCCGCCGGGGAGTTCGCCCACGTCCCACGGCCCGTTGCGAACGAGAACTTCATCCTTCGCAACGGCAGCAAGTCGGCGCTGGCGACCTACCGGCCCGCATCGCGGGCCTTCACGCGGGTGGAGAAGCTCTCCTGCTACGGAATCACGCCGCGGAACGCCGAGCAGTCGTTCGCGCTCCGGGCACTCATGGACGACGACATCAAGCTCGTGACGATCGCCGGCACCGCGGGCACCGGCAAGACCCTGCTCGCGCTCGCCGCCGCGCTCGAGTGCCGGCAGAAGTACCGGCAGATCCTCCTCGCCCGCCCGGTGGTGCCGCTGTCGAACCGCGATCTCGGCTTCCTGCCCGGTGACGTGGGAGAGAAGCTCGATCCCTACATGCAGCCGCTCTACGATAACCTCACCGTGATCCGTCATCAGTGCGGCGAGAACACGCAGGCCGCCCAGCGGGTCACGGAGATGCGGGAGACCGAGAAGCTCCAGATCACGCCGCTGGCCTACATCCGCGGCCGCAGCCTGCAGAGGATCTTCTTCATCGTCGACGAGGCGCAGAACCTCACCCCCCATGAGATCAAGACGATCATCACGCGGGCGGGCGAGGGAACGAAGATCGTGTTCACGGGGGACGTCTGCCAGATCGACCAGCCGTATCTCGATGCGCTCTCCAATGGCCTCTCCTACGTGATCAACCGGATGATGGGGCAGCCGCTCTACGCCCACGTCACCCTCGAGAAGGGCGAGCGTTCGGCGCTTGCCGACCTCGCGAGCGAACTGTTGTAATCGGTGGCATGTCGTTACCGTCTCCAGCGTCCGTTCCGTCGCACGAGGCCGGGAGGCCGCGCTGCGTGTGGCTCGGGGATGAGGGCGGCACCGAACTCGGCCTCGTGCGCGCCGCTGTGGCTGGCCGCGTCGATCTCGTGGCGTTCCGCACGGTGGCCGAGGCGGTGCACGGGGACGAAGCCCGCCCGCCCGCCATCGTGATGTTCGCCGCCGACCGGCCGGGGCATTGGCAGCAGGCTGCGGCGGTGGATGTGGCGCGACGCTGGCCCCTCGCGACGCTCGTCGGAGTGGTCACGAGCCTGGGCGACGGGCGACGGCGCAGCGGCCCATCACTCGCGGGCATGGAAGAGGTCTCGTGGCACGACGTTCCGGGGAAACTCGAGTGCTGGCTGGCGGACTCCGCCCGGGGACGCGCCGGCGCGCTGGGTACGCCGGCGACGGCCCGCCGCGAGGAGCGGCTGGTGGACGCGGTCGCGGCCGTCGTCGATTCGGCCCGGAGCGAGCGGGGAGGGGCGGTCTCTCTCGCCGGCGGCCGGGGTGCCGACCTCGAGGGCCTCGCCGACCTCCTCGCCGGTGCCGGCCGGCGGGTGGCGGATTCGACGGTCGGGCGGCCGAGACTCGATGCCTCCAGCCCGCTGCTCGTGTGGGATGCGGTCGTCATCGAGGCCGACGACGTCGCCTGGCTGCGGATGCTTGCCGCCAACCGTCCCAACCTCGGCATCGTGCTGCTGGAATCATTCCCGCGCGGCGATTCTACGCAGGCGGCCATCCGAGCGGGCGCAGCGGCCGTACTCGCCCGGCCGGTCGCCCTCGACAGCCTCGAAGGAACCCTGCGGCGGGTGGAGCGTCTGGGTCGCGAAAACCGTGTCCCGACTGGCCTTGGTGGGGCCGTGCGGTCCCGCTAGCCTCCTTGCCCATGTCCCGTCGACCCGCTGGAACCGTATGCATTGCCTGTGCCTGTGCCGGGCTCGCGGCCGGCTGCGCCCGGTTCGCGATGCTCGCTCCGCAGCCGCTCGTCGATTCAACGCTCGTCCATGCCGCTGCGAACGCCGGCTGGTCGTCCGCCTCCGAACTCCCGCAACGGAGCGAGGTCGTGGCGGGCCAACTCGTGATCCATGCCGATTTTCCCTTGGCCGGCCAGCATCGCCTCGTGCGCGAGCTCGACGTGCTGCGGACTGAGGTGAGCCAGCGGCTCGGGCTGCCGATTTCCGACGAGCCGGTGCACCTCTATCTTTTCGAGAGCCAGGATCGCTACGACCGGTTCGCGAGCCGGTATTTCCCCGGATTCCCGGTTCGGAGGGCGTTCTTCGTCGAGACCGACACCCGACTCGCCGTCTTCGCGCCGTGGCAGGATCGGATCGCCGAGGATCTCCGCCACGAGACGACGCACGGCTACCTTCATGCCGTCGTCCCCTCGGTTCCGCTCTGGCTCGACGAGGGAATCGCCGAATACTTCGAGTTGCCCCGCAGCGAACAGGGGCGGCACGATGCCCACCTCGCCCACCTCGCCGGTCGGCTCGTCGAGGGCACGTGCAGGATCGACCTGGAACGCCTCGAGTCGTTGCACTCGGCGGGTGATCTCTCGCAGGACGAATACGCCGAGTCGTGGTGCTGGGTGCACTGGCTCCTGAACACGACCCCGGAACGGAAGCGAATCCTGCAGGACTACCTCACCGACCTGCGTCGCGACGCGCAGACGGCCCCGCTCTCCGCCCGCCTCGCCCATCTCGAGGGAGGCGTCGTGAACTACAACGCGGGCCTGCGGGCGCATCTGGAGAATCTCGCCCCCCGCTGACGGCCCGGTTCGAGGCTTTCCGGGGAATGGGCAGGCGGGGCGCCGGATTTTTTTGGGGTTGACTAAAAAATTCGCCCGCGCGGGCCCGAACGCGGATTGACCGGCATCGACGGCCGCTGACAATGCCGTGCGGCGCTCGGGCCAGGGAAGGCCGCGGGCGGAGCTCGTGAAGCGGCAGGAGGCCCACATGCTCGACGCTGATCCGTTGCCCGAAAGTGCGGACGTCCCGGGGATTTCCCTCGCCGCGGTGCTTCAACGAACGCGGTTCGTGGGCTGCGACGACATCGTCGCCCTGCGATTCACGGCGGATGCAACCGCCTGCCGGAGGGGCGACGTGTTCGTGGCTCAGACGACGCGGTCCGGCGACGGCCACGAGCTCGTCGCGCGGGCGCTGGCCCGCGGTGCCGCGGCCGTCGTCGCCGAGAGGATGGTTCCCACGGGTGGCGTCCCGCTGTGCATCGTGCCAGATTCGGGCTGGGCGTTCGCCCGCCTCGCCCACGCCTGCGCCGGCGATCCGTCCCGTCGTCTGCGACTGGTCGCCGTCACGGGAACGAGCGGCAAGACGACGACGACGTGGCTCACGGCGGCCGTGCTCGCGGAGGCGGGGCTCCGCGTGGGGGTTCTTTCCGACCTCGGATGCCTCGATGCCGACGGCACGCTGCCGGAAGCCGCGGACCTCGACCGGCCGGAGGTGCTGGCCGGATGGCTGCGGCGCCTCGCGGCCTCGGGCTGTTCGCACGCGGTCGTGGAGGTGTCGAGCGAGATGCTCGCCAGGCATTGCTGTGCGGGAGTCGTCGCGGAAACGGTCGTCGTCACGAACCTGGCGACGGCCCACCTCGACCTGCACGGAACCACGGCGGCCTATCACGGCATCAAGCGGCGGATCCTCGAGAGCCTCGCGCCCGACGGATGCCTCGTGTTCAACCCCGACGACCGGCGGACGCGCCGCCTCGCCGAATTGCACCACGGGCCGCGCGTGGCCGCGGGACTGCGGCCCGGGGCGGAGGTCGGTGCCGTCCCGGTGGAGCGGTCGCTCCACGGTCAGACCGTCCTGCTCACGGCGGGAAGCCATGCCGCGGCCGTCTCGCTCGCGGTGCCCACCGCCGCCTTCGCCCGCGACGCGGTCCTGGCGGCGGCGGTCGGGCTGACGCACCGCGTCCCGCTCGAGCGCATCGCCCGCGGACTCGAGGCCGCGGGCGGCGTGCCGGGGCGGCTGGAGCGGATCGACCGCGGGCAGCGGGCCGCCGTCTTCGTCGATCAGCCGACGAGTGGCCACGCGCTGGCGGCCACCCTGGCGAGCCTCCGCCGCCTCACGCCCGGCCGGCTGATCCTCGTCGCAGAGCAGAGGCTCGTCGCCGCGGTCGATCCGTCGCCGCGCTTCGCGGTCCGCGCCGCTCGCTGGTGCGATGAGACGCTGGTGGTTCCGGCGACCGTGCTCGAAGAGGACGCCCGGGGGGAGTCGCTCTCGGCTTACGCCCGGCTCGACCGGCTGCTGTCCCGGGCCGGCCCGGGCGACTGCGTGCTCGTGCTCGGCAGGGCACCCGCCGGCGGCGGCATCCCCGGCGACCCCGGTGATCCGGCCGAAGCGTCGCTGTCGATGCTCGTGGACGGCTGGCTGCAGTTGGCGCACCCCGCGACGTGGGGCCGGAACCGGGCCGCCTGAGACGGCTTCGCATAGGCGCGGCCGGGGCCGCCGCGGCAGAATACGAAGTCGTCCCGCGCCGGAGTCCGCAGCGATGAAGCAGGGTCCCAAGACCGCCGTGCCCGACACACCCTTCGACGATCTCGGCCTCGCCGTCTCGTGTCACGAGCCCCTCGCGCGGCACACGTGGCTGGGGATCGGTGGATCGGCCGCCTTCTTCTGCGAGCCGGTCGACGTCGAGGCACTGGGACGCGTGGTCAAGCGCTGCCAGGAGCGGGGCATTCCGTTGCGGGTGATCGGCGGCGGATCGAACATCCTCGTGCCCGCATCGGGCTTCGCTGGCATGGTGGTTCGGCTCTCGGCGCCGCAGTTCTGTGCGATCGACGTCCAGCGGCCGGCGATCAGCGCCGGCGCCGGTGCGAAGCTCGTGCACCTCGTGTCGGCGGCGGTTCAGGCAGGGCTTTCGGGCCTCGAGACACTGGTGGGCGTGCCCGGCACGGTGGGCGGTGCCGTCGTTGGCAACGCCGAAGGCCACGGCGGCGACCTCGGAGGCCGGGTGCGCGAGGTGCGGATCATGCTGCCGACGGGCGACGTCGAGGTGCGCAGCGGCGCCCGCCTCGCGTTCCGGTCGCGGTGGAGCAACCTCGACGACGGGGTCGTGGTCGGCTGCCGACTGGAACTCGACGAGGAGAGCCCCGCCCAACTGACGAAGCGGATGCAGAAGGAATGGATCGTGCAGCGGTCGGAGCAGCCGTCCGGGGCCCGCAGTGTTGCCATGATGTTCAAGGATCCCCATGGGACGACGGCCGAGTCGCTGGTCAATCAGGCCGGCGGCCGGGATCTGCGGGTGGGCGAGGCCAGCGTGTACGCCGCCCACGCGAACTACGTGGTGGCCCACCCCGGCTGCTCGAGCGACGACGTCCGCGGTCTCGTCGAGGCGGTGCGGGCGCGGGTGCGGGAGCGGCTCGGCGTCGAACTCACGCCCCAGATCGAGATGTGGTGAGCGGGGCAGCGATGAACGGATCCCCGCGTCGTCCCCCCGTTCCGACCGCCGCGGCGCCGTTTCTCACGAGGCGGCGGGCGGGTGTCGGAGGCGTCGCGGTGCTGCTCGCGGCGGCCGTCGGTGTCGGCTGGGTGTGGCGGCAGTACGGCGACGACGTGACCTGGCGCGAGGCCAATCTGCTCGAGCCGGCACGCATCGAAGTGCGCGGCGTGGCGCCTTGGGTGTGCGCAGACGTGAAGGCCGAGGCGCTCAAGGCTGCCAGCCTCGACCACGGCCTGCCGCTCACCGACCCTGAGCTGGCCACGAGGCTCGCCCGCGCCTTCGACACGCACCCGTGGGTGAAGCGTGTGGTCGGCGTACGGCTCCAGCACCCGCCGGGAGCGGTGGTCGAGGTGGTGTGCCGCGAACCGGCGGCGATGGTCGCCGTGAAGGGCGGGCTCCTCGCCGTCGACGCCGAATCGGTGGTGTTGCCGAGCGCCGACTTCTCTGCCGAGTCGGCGGCCGGCTATCCGCGGCTGGCGGGCATCGACTCCAGCCCCCAGGGCCCCGAGGGCGCCCGGTGGGGGGATGCCGTGGTCGAGGAGGGAGCCGCGATCGCGGCAGTCGTGGGTTCCGACTGGACGGCGCTCGGCCTGGCGGAGTGCCGGCCGGTCGTCGCGGACGGGGTGCGCACGTGGATGCTCACCGATTCCGCGGGCCGGAAAATCCGCTTCGGTTCCGCACCGGGACGCGAACGAGATGGTGAGCCCGTGGCGGCCGTGAAACTCGCCGCCCTGCGGAAACTCATCGGTCGGCCGCTCCCCGAAGACGGCGTCGATCTCACGACGCCGCCGGTGGACGTGGTTCCGCTTCAATCGAGCACGAGTTTTTGAACCGCCTTGAAATGCGGATGGGCCGAGTCGCGCAGCCATTCGAACAGGATCGCCTCGGTGGTCGTGAGGACCGCGCCCGCCGACTCGAGCCTCCGCAGGGCCACGTCGTGGTCGATGTCGCGGCGTGACGCAACGCCGTCGACGGCGATGAAGGCCCAGATGCCGCGCGCGAGCAGGTCGAGTGCCGTCTGCGCGATGCACACGTGGGTCTCGAGGCCGCACAGGACGACCGCCCGGATCGGCGGCGTGGAAGCATCGACGAGCGTCGCGAACGGCGCGCAGCCGCAGCTGCTGAATGCCGTCTTCGCCGATGGGCCCGGCAGGAGCGCCGCGAGTTCGGCCGGCGTCGGCCCCAGACCCCGTGGATACTGCTCCGTGGCGGCGATCCGCACGTCGAGCAGGCGGGCCGCCGCCGCCAGACGCATCGCTCCGCGCACCACCCGGGGGCCGGCCGGCACCGCAGCCAGGAGCCTCTCCTGGATATCGACGACGGCGAGCAGCGTGCTGGTGGATTCGAGCCGCATCGACTCAGTCTAGCGAAAAACCTCTCTTTCGTGCCGGTTCCCCACGGCGGTACGATCCTCGTCCATGACCGGCGAACCGCTCACGATCACGACGCGCCGCCTCGATGCCCAGCGGTTGCTCGTGGCCGACATCGTGCGGCTCTCGCGGCGCATTCCCGTGTTCCCGGTGGAGCGGCTGATGCGTCTGGGCGTGGTCGACGAGGCCCGGCGGCGCTGCGGCGTGCGTATCGGATGGGCCGCGATCTTTCTCAAGGCCTACGCGCTGGTGGCCCGTGATCGGCCCGCACTGCGGAGTTGGATCGTGCCGGCGCTGCTTCCGCTGGTCGGCCGTCCGCGGTGGGCGACGAGCCCGGTGAGCGTGGCGTCACTGGCCCTGAGCCGCCCCCGGGGGGAAGAGACGCCCGCGGCCGATCGGAATCTCGACCCCGACGCGATCTGGTGGGCGAGAATCCGCGAGCCGGACGCATTTGCCCTGCCCGATCTGCAGGCTCTCGTAAGCCGCCACATGGTCGAACCCGTCGAGGAGGTGTTCCGACGGCAATTGGAACTGCGCATGGTACCGCGTCTACTGCGGAGAATCGTGCTCCGCTGGAACCTCCGGTCGGCCTCCGCGAAGCGGGCGCTGCGGATCGGGACGTTCAGCCTCTCCACGCTTGCGGGTGAGGGCTGCTCCAACCGCGGCCACCCGACGTTTCTCACGAGCAGCCTCTCCTACGACCCACTCGACGACGCCGGGAGGATGCGGGTGACGCTGCTCGCCGACCATCGCCTCATCGACGGCGTGCCGGCGGCCCGCGCGCTCATGGCGCTCGAGGAGATGCTCACGGGTGCCATCACCCGCGAGTTGATCACGCTCGCGGCCAATTCCGCAGCGAGTCCACCAGTGAGTCGTACGCCGGCGACCGGGCCGTGAACGCGAGCGTTCGGCCGCGCTCAGAATCGATCGCGATCGCGACGTCGAGCCGGGCGGCGGGAAGGGATTCCACGATCCGTCCGGGCCATTCGACGAACACCCAGCAGCCGCAGCCGGGCGGCGTCGCGACCGCGTCCTCCCAGCCGGTCTCACGGAGCTCCGCGGCGGACGCGAGGCGATGGAAGTCGGCGTGTACGATGCGTCCGCGCGGGAACTCGTGCACGTGGATGAGCCCGAACGTGGGGCTGACGACCTCGCACGGATCGCCTCCCGACGCAGCAGCGATGGCCTTCACGAGCGTCGTCTTGCCGGCGCCGAGGTCGCCCTCGAGGGTGACGAATGCCCGCTCCGGCAGCGCGGCGGCCATCCGCCCCGCGAGGCGGGAGAGTTCGTCCTCGTCGTCGACGGCGACGGCCACCGCGCGCGGGCCGTCAGGAATCGAAGCCATGGACGTATCCCTGTGGCTCGAGCGGCGTGCGGCTGCCGTCGGGAGCCTCCGCGACGAGTCCGGCGCCCTCCTCGACCGTGCCGATCGCCGTGATCGCGAGGTCGAGCGGGGGCTGGCCCGCCGCGGCTGCGAGCGCCTCCGCGGCGTCGGGGGGCAGGGCGAGGATGAGTTCGAAATCCTCGCCGTCGCCGAGGGCGTGGTCGAGCGGGGAGCGCCCGTCGCGATCGGCGAGCCGACGGGCGTCGGCGTGGATCGGAACGGCGGCCGTCCTGACGACTCCCCGCGTGCCGCTGGCCGCCATCATCCGGGCGAGATCGAGGGCAAGGCCGTCGCTGCAGTCGATGGCCGCGTGCACCTCGTAGCGAGCCGCGATCGCGAGCGCTTCGCGGATCCGCGGCACGACCCGCAGGTGGCGGCCGAGCAGGCTGCCGCCGAAGGCGCCGGTGACGACGATCAGGTCGCCGGGCCTGGCACCGTCGCGGCGCCAGGCCCGGCCCGGAGCGACGCTTCCGAGGAGCGTCGTGCTGACGACGAGCGGGCCGTCCCACGCGTTCGTGTCGCCGCCGGCGAGTGCGACGCCGTGCACCGAGGCGAGGGCGGCGATGCCGTCGGCGATGCCGCGTCCGATCGCGTTGCCCCCGCGTCGGGGCAACGCCACCGCCACGAACGCCGCCTCGGGCCGGGCCCCCATCGCCGCGAGGTCGCTCAGGCTCACGCCGAGTGCCTTGTGGCCGACGGCGGCGGGTTGGCAGTCGGGCCCGAGGATGAAGTCCGTGCCCTCCATCAGCATGTCGACGGTGACGACGGTGCGGGCCCGGGCCGGAGGGCGGAGCACGGCGGCGTCGTCGCCTGGCGGCACCTCCAGCCGGGGGTCCGCGGGGATCCTCGCGAGCAGGTCGGCCACGAACTCTCTTTCCATGGGCGGCCGGTCCTCATCCTTCACGGGGCCGGCGACCGACTCGCACCGACAGCGAGAGCGATTCGGAGCCGCGCTGCACGTCGATCGGCACCTCCTTCCCCACCTCGGTGCGGGTCAGCAGGAGCACGAGGGCGGCGGGGTCGCGGATCTCCTCGCCGTCGAACGCCGTGACGATGTCGCCGGGGGCGATGCCCGCGAGTGCCGCCGGCGAATGCGGCTCGACCGCCGCCACCATCGCGCTGGATCCGCCCGGCAGCGTTGGAGCCCGCGCCTGCAGCGCCATGCCGAGGTATCCCCTCTCCACGTGCCCGGTGCGGCGGATCTCGTCGGCGACGCGGTGGGCGGTGTTGCTCGGGATGGCGAAGCCGATGCCCGTGTAGTCCTTCCCCACGATCGCCGTGGTGATTCCCATCACGCGGCCATGCACGTCCACGAGCGGCCCGCCGGAATTGCCCGGGTTGATCGCGGCGTCGGTCTGAAGGAATTCCTGGAGCGGATTCTCGATCACCCCGCGACGGCCGACCGCGCTCACGATTCCGTAGGTCAGCGTGCGGTCGAGGCCGAAAGGATTGCCGATCGCCCAGACCATCTCGCCGACCTGCACCGAGTCGCTGTCTCCCCACTCGGCCTTCGGCAGGCCACCGGCGTCTATCGTGAGCACTGCCAGATCGGTCGCGGCGTCGGCGCCGACCAGCCGCGCCTGGAACCGCCTGCCGTCGGCCAACGCGACGTCGATCTCGTCGCTGCGGGCGACGACGTGGTAGTTGGTGATGATGGTGCCGTCCGACTCGATGATCACGCCCGATCCCACCGACTCGTCGTTCACGCCCTGGGGCACCGCGCCGGCGAGGGCGGCGATCTCGTCGGCCAGCGTGAGCACGCGACGTCTCGACGTCACGTTGACGACGGCTGGCCCGATCACGCGGGCGAGCGTCGTGAACAGTTTGCCGACGGGGGCGAGTTCCGCGCCGATGGCGGCGTCACGGATGGCGGCCAGTTCGGCGCGGGTGCGGGCGTAGTGGATCCGGGCCACGAAAGAGGGCCAGGCGATCATGCCGACGAGGACCGCCAGCCCGATCGCCAGAACGAGGGTGCGTCGGGAGGCGGCGGACGTCGCGATGGGCGTGTTCATGAGGCGGGGCCGCCCGATTGTACGCTCTTGCGCACGAGGTCGAGCGCCGTCTTCGCGGCACGGGCGAGCCTCACGGTGCCGGCGCCGCCGAGCCGATGCTCCTCCACGCGGGTGCCGTGCGGCCCGACGAGCGCGATACCCACCTGCTCCACGCCGTCGACCACCCCCACCTGACCGATGCCGAGGCCGTGGGTCGCCCCCGTCTCGCGCCGGGCTCGCTCGGCGAGGGCGACCGCGGTTGCCGCATCGTGGTCGGGAAGAACCAGGCTCCCGCGCAGGCACGCCGAAGGGGACCGGGCGGCGGCCTCCGAGGCGAGGGTGGCCACCCGCCCGCGGGTGGCGATCTCTGCCGTGGCCAGCGAGCCGCCGGAGCGGGTAAGCGCGGCGAGGGCCGCATCCTCGAGTTCATCATCGTCGACGCCGAATACGAGGCCGCCGAGCGTCGCGCGGATCAGGTCCTCCGTGGGCTCGATCCGGGCCCGGCAGGCGGCCTCGTCGCGGCCCCGGGCCGCGATGCGCAGCGTGATCGTGGCCTCGTGTGCGGTGATGCCCACGAGCGGGTCGCGGCCCCGGCGGATGAGGTCGGGCAGGAGCGCCTCGATCGCGCTCTCGCCGGCGCCGAAGCACTTGATTCGCCGGAAGAGGATCGTGCCACCGCCGGGGCGGCAGGAAGCGAGCGCGGGCAGGACCGTGCCGGACCACATCACCTTCATTTCCGCCGGGACGCCGGGGAGGGCGAAGACGCGACTCGTGCCGGTCGTCAGCCGGGGAATCTCGATGTCGATCCCCGGGGCGGTCCCGTCTGGATTCGGGATCACGCGGCTCGTGCGCGGAAAGAGCGCCTGGCGACGGTTGCTCTCCGGCATCGGCACCGCGCGGCGCGAGAACCGCGATTCCACCGCGGCGAGCGCGTCGGTGCGGAGTTCGAGTGGCTCGTGGGCGACCAGCGCGAGCACGTCGCGGGTGAGGTCGTCGGCCGTCGGGCCGAGGCCGCCGGTGGCAATCACGAGGTCGGCCCGCTCGATGGCGGCCCGGAACACAGCCACCCCGTCGTCGAGCGAATCGGTCGTGGTGGTGTGGAACGACGTCGGGATCCCGATCACCGCCAGTTCCCGCGAGATCCACTGGCTGTTCGTGTCGAGCCGCTGGCCCGTCGTCAGTTCGTCGCCGATGGCGATGACTTCGGCATGCATGCACCGATCGTCGTCGCGTCGCGGCCGGCTGGTCAAGTGGGGCCGCCCCGCCAACAATGGGGCGATGAAAATCGCGGTGCTCGGGATCGACGCGCAGGTGGCGGCCGTGCTGCGGGCTGCGCTCGCCCGGGGCGACGAGCTCGCGGCTGCCTGCGACGTGGCCGCGGGGGCGGCCGGAGGGGTCGTGCCGCCGACGGTCCGCACGGTGCCGTGGGAGGCGTTGATGGATGCGGCAGCCGGCGACGTGGTGTTGGTCGGCGGGGAGGGCTGGGGGGAGTCGCGGTCGGAGGCCGTCAGGAAGCTCGTGCAGGCGGGGCGGACGCTCGTGCTCTCTCAGCCGCTCGAACTCTCCATGCTCTGGGCCTACGAACTCGACATGATCCGCAAGGACTCCGGCGCCCGGCTCGTGCCGTTCCTGCCGGATCGATTGCATCCTTTCGTGAGCCGGCTCCGTGCCGAGATCGAGGCGTCCCTCGCCGGGGGCGGCCCGCTCGGCGTCCTGGAAACGGTGGAGATGACGCGGCGGCTTGCCGACCGCAGCCGGGACAGCGTTCTCCTGCACCTGGCCCGTGACGCGGACCTCGTCCGCACCCTCGCGGGCGATCCGCGGAGGCTCTCGACGCTCGGTGGCGCCGATCCAGCCAGCGCGTGGGCGACGCTGGCCGTGGGATTCACCGGCGGCGCCGCACTGCCCGTCACATGGCGGGTGGTTCGGGGGGATGCCGACGATCTCACGATCACGCTCGTGGGCTCGAGGGCGAGCCGGACCGTCGAGATTCCCGGCGGACCTGCCGCCGAGTGGACCTGGTCGGGGCCGGGCCCGGCCGAACGGGTCGCATTCGATCGCGGCGCCGCGATCCTCGCCGTCGTCGCGGACGACGGCCGGTCCGGCGGGGCGGTGGCCCCCGCGGGCTGGGATGACGCCGCGCGGGCGATCGAGATCGCCGAGACCGTTCCTCGCAGCGTGGCCCGCGGCCGGAGCATCGACCTCCACCAGGAGGAATTCTCAGAGATCGGCACCTTCAAGGGGACGATGGCGTCGCTGGGGTGCGGGATCGTGCTCGCGGGGTTGTTCGTGCTGCTCGTCGCGACGCTGCTCGGCGGAGTCGCCCGGGAGGCGGGATGGGGCCTCGGGGAGCGGATCGCCGCCGCCTGGCCAACGCTGGTGCTCTCCGTGCTGGGGCTGTTTCTCGCGCTGCAGCTCCTGCCCCTCCTGATCGCACCGCCCGCCCCGGGCGGGAGCGTGAGGAAATCTGGCCCGGGCGGCAGGGATTGACGGCGTTTCGATCCGCACCCCCCACCGGAAAGGGTGCCGCGAACGCGGCTGGAAAACTGTATCGGGCCGCGGCGGCGGCGGTGAATAGGCGGACGCCGTCGTCCGATCCAACCTCCACGGCAGGACGCTGCGCGGCGGTGCGAGCGGCCGGTCGGGGCCGCCCCGGGAGCGCGGTCGGGGCCGGGATCGTCACGGGACAACAGCCACATGCGGTGTACGCGGTTCTTCGCCGTGGTCGCGGCCATCGCGTGCGGCGCCGCGCTCATCCGCCCGGCGGCCGCGGTCGAGTCGCGGCGCACCGCCATCGTCCGGGCCATCGAGTCGACGCGGGACTCGGTCGTGAACATCCACGGCCAGAAGTTCGTCCCGGCCGGTGAGGATGACCCCGGCGCCGAGCAGCGGAAGGTCAACGGCATGGGCACGGGGGTCGTGATCGACCCCCGCGGGTACGTGGTGACAAACTACCACGTTGTCGAGGGGGTGCGGCGGATCGAGGTCACGCTCGCATCCGGCAGGACGGTGTCGGCGACGCTCGTCTCGCACGATCCGCGAACCGACCTCGCGGTGATCAAAGTCGCGGCCGACGCCCCGCTCCCGGTGATCACGATCGGGACGTCGAGCGACCTCATGATCGGCGAGACGGTGCTCGCCCTGGGCAACGCGTTCGGCTACGAGCACACGGTGACGCGCGGCATCATCTCGGCTCTCCACCGCGACGTCGAGGTGAGCCGGACGCAACGCTACGACGACCTCATCCAGACCGATGCCAGCATCAATCCCGGCAATTCCGGCGGGCCGCTCCTCAACATCAACGGGGAGATGATCGGGATCAACGTGGCGGTTCGTGCCGGGGCTCAGGGTATCGGATTCGCGATCCCGATCGACAAGGCGCTCGCCGTGGTGACGGAACTGCTCTCGGTGGAGCGGGTCGACCGTACGTGGCATGGCATCGTCGGCAGGGGAGACGGCCAACGAGGTGTCGTCGTCGAGGCCGTCCACGGGGAGAGTCCCGCGGAGACGATCGGCGTGAAGGCCGGCGACGTGATCACACGGGTGTGCGACCTGCCCGTCGCGAGCCAGCTCGACCTCGAGCGGGCGTTACTCGGCCGTAAGGCGGGCGACAGCGTGCCGGTGACGGTCCTGCGGGCCGGCGCCGAGGAGCGACTCGACCTGCCGCTGGCGGCCGCCCGCGACCTGTCGCTCACCGTCGAGGAGCGGTGCTGGCTCGAGCTCGGCCTGCGGGTGGAGGCTGTGCCACTTGCCAGGGTGCAGAAGCTGCAGTCGCGATACCGCGGCGGGCTGCTCGTTCGCGAGGTTCGGGACGACGGTCCGGCGACGGAGCAGGGCATTCGGGCCGGGGACATCCTCGTGGGCCTGCACGTGTGGGAGACGATCACCGGCGACAACGTGGTGTACGTGCTCGACAAGGCCCGCGAGGACAACCTCGGTCCGCTCAAGTTCTACGTGCTGCGGGGTCGCGAAACGCTCTTCGGGCATCTCACGAGCGACACGCTGCGGCGCTGATGCCGCCGCGCGGGGCCACGATGCAGCGGGCTCGATCCCGGCCTAAGGCGCAGGCGGGATCGGGTCGGCACCGGGATTCGGCGGATCGTCGAGGAACTTCGTGAAGTTGAACTCGCCCTCCGCGCCGCCGAAGCCGAAGTCGAACGTCTCGCCCTGCTCCGCAGCAGCCGATGGCGGCGGCTGCGGGGATGCGGCCGCGGCCGGTCGCTCTCCCGGCGTGCCCTGCGGCCGCTCGCGGAGCCGGGCCGACAGGCCGGCGAGCCACGCGGGGCTCGGGAAGGCGTAGGGGCGGAACTTCTCGAAGGTGCCCGTCTCCTCGTGGATGAACAGGGCCCGCTGCGGCCCCAGCTTGCTCGCGAGCGGATTGTCGATGAGCTGGCTGGAGTCGGAGCCGCTCATCTGGAAGAGCACGCGGAGTTCGAACTCCTTGAGGGCGCCCCGCTCGAAGGTGCGCATCAGGTTCGTGAGCGAATCGCACCACAGGAGCACGTGGATGCCGACGGTGGGGCCGTCCTTGAGGATGTCGAGGAAGTGCTGTGCCGGCCCAACCTTCTTCTCCGATCCGAAAGAGAAGCCGAAGCCGTCGTCGGCCTTGCGGAGCTCGCGAAAGCGGGCCAGGTCGCGGATCACCACGAACACCGCCTCGCCGTCGAGCACCTGGCCATCGACGCGCCGTCGCACCTCGGCCGCGACCCGCTCCATGGCGTCGGGGACGCCGAGCCGCCCCACCACCTCGACGTCGTGCGGCAGGTTCCCGGCGAGCGACGCGAGCATGATCTCCGGCTTCTCCTCGGCGATCGCCGGCTCGAAGAGCACGAACCGCGCCGGGCGTCCGGTGCCCCCGCCCGGGTGCGGGTCGTGCCCGGCGGCGAGGCTCACGATCGACATCGCCAGCAGAGCGGTGCCGAGATCCTCGCGCTGACCGACCACGAGCATGTTGGCGCCTCCCTGGCGGCGGAAGATGGCCGCGGTGGGATCCTTGATCGCGATCGCGTCACCGAGCCACGCCAGGGGCGCCGTCAACTCGCGTCCGTGGACGGTATTCGTGGCGAGGAGTTCGCGCAGCAGCGGGTTGCCCGCGGGATCGGCCGCCTCGTTGCCGTCGAACACCATCCGGGGCACGGCGGGGATGTCGGTGCGGCGATCGGCCATGGCCCGAAGGGCCCCGAGGTAGCGCTCGCGGCGCTCGTCGTTGAGAAACACCACCTGGAACGGGTTGTTGCCGGCAACCATGCCGTTGGCGTCGTTGTAGATCGCCTCGCCCGGCCGCGTGAGCAGCCTGGCCGCCGTGTTGTCCTCCGAGAGGATCAGGCTGGAGTCGGCTTCGTTGCACTGCAGCGCTACCCGCACCGCCATCTGCCCCATCGTGGCGCGGGGGAGGCTGTAGGAGCCGCCGAGCGTCTGCGACCCGAGGAGCACGTGCATGCCGAACGCACGGCCCTGACGCACCAGCCGGTCGAGGATCAGGGCCGCCTCCTGCGCCAACTTGTCGTCCTCGACGAAGATTTCCTGGAACTCGTCGATGATGAGGAGGATCCGCGGCATCGGGTCGGCGTGGCCGGTGGCGCGAAACCCAGCCACGTCCTGCACGGCGAGGTCGCGGAACAGGTCGCCGCGGCGCTTGAGCTCGCGGTCGAGCTGCTCGAGCACCGAGAGCCCGAACTCGCGCTCGCTCTCGATCGCGATCACCCGGGCGTGCGGCAGCTTGTAGTGGTCGTAGAGCTTGAATTCGACGCCCTTCTTGAAGTCGATGAGGTAGAACTGGATCTCGTTGGGGCTGTATTGCAACGCCAGGCTCGTGATCATGGCGTGCATCAGCGTCGATTTTCCGGAGCCCGTCTTGCCGGCGATGAGCACGTGCTGGCTCGTGCCCTTGCCGAGCTTGAGGTATTGCAGCTTCTTCGCCCCGGCCGGGCCGAGCGGCGCGAGCACCTCGCTCGCCGTGCTCCCCTTCCACCAGTCCTCCTCCTTCGGCGCGACGCGGTCGAAGGGCACCTCCACCCGCTTGGCCGCCTTGGCGGCCTTCCCCACCCGCTGGATGATCTGCGTGAACACCTCGTCGGACGGCGCCTGCTCGACGGTCAGCGGCCACCTGGAGAATTCCGGGTCGGTCCACGTGAACGTGCCGTCCTTGAGGACGAGCGTCGTGGAGTGCTTCTCGACGTCGGCAAGGCTGAAGTCGGACGGCAGCGCCGCCTTCGTGTCGACCGAGAGGACGAGGTAGACGCCGCAGCGGGCGCCGCTGGCCGCGATGCTCGCCAACCGCCGGGCGCTCGTTTCCGTGAAGTTCGCGGGAAAATTGGCGACGGCCACGAATCGGTAGGGCTCCGGCACCTCGGCATCGGCGTTGTAGTCCCCGATCGACTCGTATTCGTTGCGGAGGTACTTCTGGATGACCACCTCCATCTGTTCGGTGATGTCGGCGAGCCGCTGCTCGATCTGCTGCGGCTCCGTCCAGATGCGGCTGGTGACGAGCAGTTCGTCGTGATCGGCGAGATGCATGAAGCCTGCAAACTGCTTGCCGAGGCCGAGCGGGTCGATGATCGTGAAGCGGCTCTGCCCGGCCGGGATGCCGCTGGCGATGCGGAGCATGAGGGCCTGCATCATGGCCGACGCCGTCTCCTTCTGGTCGGCCGTCGTCTTGATGAGGAGGGATGCGTGGCGTGGAAAGGGCACGAGTGCCGGCTGTGTCCACGATACCGGTCCGAACGCGTTCAGCTCGGCATGCGGCGAGACGCCTCCGGGAACCTTTTCGAGCGTCAGCGACTGGGTTCCGAACCGCAGGCCCTGCGGGCAGGCGACCGGCAGCGGGGTGGCCTCGTCGGCAAGGGCCTCCCAGCCACGAAACGCCTCGGCGTCGATGCGGCTCACCTCCTCGTACACCGCAGCCGTCGAGGTGCGGGCCTCACGCCAGCGGTCCGTCATCTCCCGCCAGCGCTGGTCACGGCGGGCGTCCGCGGCTGCCAGCCGCTCCACTTTGGCCGACTCGAGGCGGGCGAGATCCTCCCGGCAGCCGGTCTCGAGGGCCGCCAAGCGGGGTGGATACTTCGCTTCGGCGGCCTGCTTCGAGGAATCCCGCTTGCGGGCGATCTCGGCGACCTTCGCATGGTACTTCGCCTCGAGTTCGGCCGACTGCTTGTCCTTTCGGGCGACGGCCTCCGCGAGCTTCGCCTGCAGCACGGCGGCCCGCTCGGCGACCTCGCGATTGAACCGCTCCTCGAGTTCGCGGGCCTGGTCGTCGCGCCGGGCCTTGATGAATTGGAGGCCCGCGGCGTGCAGGCGGCGGGCGCGGGTGATCTCGCCGCCGAGCCTCGCCCGCAGGTCGACGGCCTCCGCCCGAGCCCGCTTCCGCAGCCTCCCGACCAGCACCACGGACAGTCCGGCGCCGAGTCCCGCGACGAGGAGTGCGACGGTGCCCGCCACGATCGACCGGAGCTGCATGTCGCCGGGCACGAGGAAGAAGGTTGCCGCAGCGGCGGCGAGAGCGGCGACGATCGGCAGGACGATCGCCGCGCCCAGGGTGCCCCCGGAGAACGCCGTGCGAGCCGTGGCGAGGCCGCAGAGCGCGGCGGCCGCCTCGACGATTTCCGCCCGAAGCCGCTCGAGCTGTGCGAGCACGTCTCCGGCCGGCGGGGATGATTCGAGCGGGGCCGAGGAGTCGAGTGAAGCCTGGTCGCCGGGCTCGGGCGGCGGGGTGATCCGCCATCCGGCCAGCGCCTGGAGGCTCTTGTGGTCCGCCTCGTCGAGCTGCGCGAGCGTGCGGGTGAGTTCCTTCTCCGCCCGGGCGTGGCGTTGGTTGGG
This sequence comes from Planctomycetia bacterium, assembly GCA_009926295.1. Lineage (GTDB taxonomy): Bacteria > Planctomycetota > Planctomycetia > Pirellulales > UBA1268 > RGVT01. Next base: position 16,857 of record RFPF01000003.1, on the reverse strand, counting down.
TTCCTTGCGCTTGTCCTTCCAGGTGTCGCGGAACGTCGAGTCCTCGAACTGGTCGTCGTCCTTGAGCTGCTTCTCCTGGGCGGCGCAGGTGCGGAGGATCGTGGCGGCGAAGCCCTTGCGCTGCTCGTCGAGCTTCTTCTGCTCGGCTGCGGCTTGGGCCGCCACCTTCTGGAGCACCGTTTCGTACTCCCGCCGGGTGGCGTCGATCTCCCGCGCATATTTCTCGCGGGTCGCAGCGAGCTTCTGGTCGGAGTCGGCTTGGGCCGCGGTGCGTTCGGCCTCGTGTTCCGCCGCGATCTCGTTCTCGAGCTTCGCCCGGGCCGCAGCCTCGCTGCGCAGCGTCGCCATCTGTGCCCGGAGCACGTCGCGATCGTAGGGGGTGTCGGGAGCCGGTTCGGCGGGGGCTTCAGCCATCGAATTGGTCGCTCACGTCGCGGGCAGCCCGGGCCAGCACCTCTGCGAGCCGCCCCACCGCCTCGAGCGTCTGCTTGACCTCGGGCATCAGCGGCTCGATGTGCTCCTTGTGGAAGGCCTTGCTGGTGGAGTCGTTCCAGGTCTCCTTGGCAGTCTCCCACTTCAGGTCGAGCTGCTTGAGGGCCAGCGCCATCTTCGCCGCTCCACTGGACAGGTCGAAGTGCTTCATGTCGCCGCCCCCGCGTCGTCCACCACCGGCGCGGCGGACGTTCCGGACGGGGCTTCCTCAATCTGCCGCGTCACAGCCGCCGCGCTCCCGCCGGCGGCGTCGGTCGAGTCCGGCCGTGGCCCGGAGAGCTGGCCGTACGCCTCGAGCGACCTGAGCATCCGCTCGACCCGGGCGATCGCCTTCGGGCAGTCGACGTCGACCACTTCGCGAAAGTGCACGAGACGCACGCACGTCTCCCGAAACTGCTGGAGCACGACCGGCGTCCAGCGCCGCACGGCCTCCGCCTTTCGCTCGGCGCGGGCGAGCTTCGCCCGCGCCTTCTCCAGCGCCTTTTTCTCCTCGGCGCAGGAGGGCTGGTTGTCGCCCACCTTCTTGAAGGCCCGGCAGTGCTCGAGATCCTTGATCGCCTGGTTCACAAGATCGTTGCACCTCCGCACCTCCGCCTTCCAGAAGGCCGCCTGGTCGACGGTGATGTAGTCGACGGCCTTGCGGCCCTCGAGTTCGATCTCGTCGAGGGCCCCCGCGCTCTCGTGGGCGTAGGCCGCGAGCGCGGCCTTCACGAAGGCGAGCGTGTCGAGCGATTTGACATCGGCCTGGGTGGACATCTGGGGAGTTGTCAGCGCTGCTGCTGGTATTCCTCCACCCGCTCCGCCTTGCGGATCAGGTAGGGGACGTATTCGCCCGTCGATTCGACGAATCGGCCGAACGTGTTGAGCTGCTGTTCGAACTCCTCCTGGAACTTCTGGTGTTCCTGGTCGCGCCAACTGGCGCCGAGGGCGGCGAGCTGCCGCTGCACCGTCTGCATCTGGGTCATGACCTCGTTGCTGAAATGCCGCAGTCGCTGGGCGAAACGCCGCAGTTCCTGCGGATCGACGATCGCCTGTCCCATGGTCGATCTCCCCTGGTGCGTGTACTCGGTTCGTTCCTGCCCCCCAATCTTATCGTGGCGACGCGACGCTTGGACAGCCGCACGCCTCGCGCCGCCACTGGGAATGCACGGGCCGCGGGCGTAGACTTCGCGGGCGAGAAACTCCGGAAATTCGCCGCATGCAGCCCGCCCGCCCCGAAACCGAACCGCAGACCGACGAGGTGTCACTGGAGCCGTCGAAGGGATGGCACGTCACGCACTCCTTCTACTCCTTCGACCGCGGCCGGCTCGGGAAGCTGAGCGTGGCGGGCCTCGAAGACGTGAGGCGGAGGTTCGCCGCGGTCCTCGACCCGGCCGCATCCGACGCGCCGCGGCGGCTCCAGGCATGGATCGTGGCGGGCCACAAGGCCGACTTCGGCGTCGTGGCCATGGATCCCTCGCCCATGGTGGTCGAGGGAGTCCATCAGCGGCTGCTCTCCGGAGGCCTCGGGTCGGTGGTCGTGCCGACCTACTCGTTCGTCGGCCTCACCGAGGTGAGCGAGTACGTACCGAACGTCGAGCAGTACGCCAAGCGACTCGTGGACGAGGGCGAGTCGCCCGACGGCGCGGCCTACAAGGCGAAGGTGCAGGGCTACGCCGCCAGGGAGCCGGCGATGCGGAAGGCGCGGATCGAGCCCGACCTGCCGCCCTGGCCGAACGCCTGCTTCTACCCGATGAACAAGAAGCGCGAGGTTGGGGAGAACTGGTTCCTGCTGCCGTTCGAGGACCGCAGCCGGCTGATGGCCGAGCACGGTCGCACCGGGATGTCGTTCGGCGGCCGCGTCACGCAGCTCATCACCGTGAGCGTCGGCCTCGACGACTGGGAGTGGGGCGTCACGCTCTGGGCGCGGCGTCCCGACTTCCTCAAGGACATCGTGTACACGATGAGGTTCGACGAGGCGAGCGCTCGATATGCGGAATTCGGGCCGTTTTACACCGGGTATGCGGCGAACGCCGCAGACATTCTGGCGCACTGCCGCATCGGGTAGGGCCGGCGGGAAGGCTCATGGCGCCGCCGAGAGCACCATCTCGACGGAGGTGCCGCGCGGCGGCACACGGCCCGCGAAGGCCTCGAAGAGCAGCGCCTCGTTCGACTGCGAACTTTCCACCGGGAGGTCGATCATGGCGGTGGGGAAGTTCGAGACGCAGACGAGGTCGCCCCCATCGGCCTGGTAATACTCGGTGCCGTCGGCGGGATCGGTCCAGAAACTGCTGCCCGCGAACACCCAGTCGGCGTCGAGCGGTTTATCCGTCCTGACGTCACGGACCCACGTGCGGGCGTCGATCGTGTTGGTGGTGCCGTCGGCAGCCTTCCAGCGGATGCGGATGCGGACACGGGGCCCCGAGGCCGCCACGTAGGCGGGATCGAACGAGACCGGTTTTCCCGGCACGAGGCCGACGGCGAGCAGGGCGGCGTGGATCAGCCGGGCCGAGGCCCGGGTGGCGACGATCGACTCGTGTTCCTTCGTGCCTTCGGGACAGGCGAAGAACTCGATGGGGCCGCGATCGAGCGCGATCCGTCCCCCGACGACCACTTCCCCGCGATTGCGATCGACCCAGACCTCCTCGGCCGGGGAAAGCCGCTTGAGCTCGGGATGCAGATCGGCGGGCTCGCTCCACGCCCGCACCGGCAGGAGTGCCGCCGCGGCCAGCGTCAGTCCCAGCACGAGCAGGCGTCGGCGGCGGAGGCACATCTCGGCGGCAGCCCGTGGATGAGGATCAGAACCTCCGCTACCATACCGCGGTCACGGCCGTCCGCAGAAGGGTCCTCCCCCAGTTTCCCACGGTGACGCCACATGCCCGCGACGAAGAAGGATGACCAGCGCCGTCGGAACCGCCGAGCATCCGGCCGCGAGGCCGAGGCCGCCCGGCCGGGGAAGGCGTCCGCCGACCGGACCGCCGCGGCCGCAGGTCTCGCTTCCACAACGGCGAGCCGCCGGACCTCGGCCCCGAACGCCGGCCAGCCGATGAAGGTCAAGGCCCGCGCTGCCGCCCGCAGGATCGGCGTGCTCGCGGAACTGAGCGAATCGCTGCCGGGGCGGCGGCGGCTGCGCCGGCTCGCGCGGCTCGTGGCCCACGGCTCGCGTGACGTGCGCGGGATCGCGTTCATCGAGGGGCTGCTCGGGGAGTGCCTCGACGACCCCCGGTGCGGCGCCTCTCCGCAGGAGGGCTGGCTGTCGTGCGAGGCAGCGACGTGGGGGCTCGCGTGGCTCGCCCGCACCCGGAGGGCGGGCGGCTCGGCGGGCGGACTGCTCGAGCGACTCGTCAAGATCGCACGGCAGGGATCTGACGACCTGCGGGCACGCGACACCACCCCGGCGCGTTTCGTGGTGACCCTCGCGCGGCTGTTTCGCGACATCGAGGCGTGCCGGTGCCTGGAGGGGGACGCCAACGCGGCGCTCGCCGAGGAGATCGGCAGGCTCGTCTCGAACGACGGCGCGGTGGCGATCTCCGGAGAGCCGCTCGGCTCGGCGGCAGTCGTCGAGAGGGTCGTGCGCTGGACGGCGTTCCGCGAGGCGGCCGCCGCCACCGGCGGACCGGAGCCGTGGGACGAGGCCACGGAAAAACGCTGGCGGGTGGCGCTGGTCATGGCCCTGCGGCTGCTCGGCGGGCACGGCCGCACGCTCACCGGTGCGGGGCGTCTGCCGGCGTCGTGTTCTCAACCGCTGCTCGATGCCGCCCAAGGCGAGCGGGGCGCCATCGCGCGCACGGCGGCGGCGCTCCGCAAGCCGCCGCGGAAGATCGATTCGCGCAGGGCGAAGCGGCTCCTCCCACGCGACCTCCACGCAGCCGACTCCGCCACGGCGGTGATCCGCACCGGCTGGCAACGCGACTCCGTGCGGGTGCTGGTGGACTATCGGGAGTCGGTGCCGCGGCTCGAGGTGGCGACGGGCGACAGGCTGCTGGTCGACGGCCCGTGGTCGTGGCGCGTCTGGTGCGACGGTCGGCCCCTCGAGGCGGAGGGCCCCTGGACCGTGTCGGGCTTCGAGTCGGACCGCAAGGCGGCGTTCCTCGAGATCACGGCGCCGCTCGGAGGGGATCTGAGGCTCGAGCGGCAGGTCGTGGTTCTCGCTCGCGACGCCGTCGTGCTGCTGGCCGATGCGATCACGACCACGGCCGGCCCGTGTGCCGCGCCGCTGCGGATCGAGTCGGGGATTTCGCTCGGAAGCGCGCTGGAGGCGGAGACCGCCGAGGAAACGCGGGAGGTCGTCGTTTACGATACGACGATGCGGCTCCTCGCCCTGCCGCTGGCGCTGCCTGAATGGACCGCGGCCCCGGCGGCGGGTGGGCTCGAGGCCGGGGATGGCAGGCTCGTCCTGCGTCAGGATTCGCCGGGCGGACGGCTCTACTCTCCCCTCTGGCTCGACTGCCGCCCTGCGAGGATCGGGCGACCGCTCACCTGGCGACAACTCACCGTGGCCGACACGAGGCGGAACCTGCCCCGCCACCAGGCGGCCGGGTTCCGAGTGCAGTCGGGGCTCGAGCAGTGGCTGCTCTATCGATCCCTCGACCTGCCGAGGAACCGGAGCGTGCTGGGCTGCAACCTGTCGTGCGAGTTCCTCGTCGGCCGCATCGGTGGGGACGGCGTGGTGTCGCGAACGCTCGAAATCGAGTAGGCGCGCCAGTCGCCGGGGCGATGAATCCCGTGAACGACATCTCCATGGCGGGGCTCCGGGCGAATCTCGACGCGGTCCGGGGGCGGATCGCCGACGCCTGCGGCAGGGCCGGGCGCGACCCCGCCTCCGTGAGCCTCGTGGGCGTGACGAAGTACGTGTCGCCGGACTGGGCCGCCCGGCTGCTCGCGGCCGGGTGTACCGACCTCGCGGAAAGCAGGCCGCAGGCCCTGTGGGCGAAAGCCTCCGCGCTAGAGGGTCTCGATCCGCCGCCGCGCTGGCACCTCGTCGGCCACCTGCAACGGAACAAGGTGCGCCGCACGGTCGGGCTCGTCTCGCTGATCCACTCGCTCGACAGCCTGAGGCTGGCCGAGGCCATCGAGGAGGAGGCATCACTCCTCGGCAGGCCCTGCGACGTCCTCGTGGAGGTGAACCTCGCCGGCGATCCGGGACGCACGGGCGTGGCGGAGACGGAGGCGGAGCCGTTGCTGGCCGCGCTCGCCGGGCTGGCCCACGTCCGCGTGCGTGGACTCATGGGCATGGCGAGCGTTCCTGACGAAACCGTGGACTCCGCCCGGCGCCAGTTCTCGAGGCTGCGGATGCTGCGCGACCGGATGAGGGAGCGACTCGGCGACGCGGCGGAACTCGTCGAACTCTCGATGGGGATGAGCGACGACTTCGAGGCCGCGATCCTCGAGGGTGCCACCCTCGTGCGCGTGGGCAGCGCCCTCTGGGAGGGCGTGGTGGCGGGCTAGTCGTCGAAACGGACCTCGAGGATCTCGAACTTCATCGTGCCCGCCGGCACGTCGATCGAGACCTTCTCGCCGACCCGGCGTCCGAGCAGGCCCTGCGCGAGAGGGCTCGCCACGTTGATCCGGCCGGCGTCGTAGTCCTCCTCGCCGGCTCCGACGAGCACGAATATTTCCTCGTCCCCAAACTTCAGATCCCTGACGACGATCGTGGCACCGAACACCACCTCGTCGGTCGCCTCCTTGGGCCGCTCCACGATCACGGCGCGGGCCAACTTGTCGGCGAGGAGATTGATCTTTGCCTGCATCAACCCCTGGCTCTCCCGCGCGCCGTGGTATTCGGCGTTTTCGCTGAGGTCGCCTTCGCTCCGGGCCGCCGCGACCCGCTGCGCGAGCTTGGGCATTTCGACGGTGTTGAGGTGGTCGATCTCGGCCTTGAGCTTGTCGTAGCCGACGCGGGTCATCGGGATGCGGTCTGACATGACGGGGCTTCCGGAAACGAACGGGTCCTTGGTGAACGGGATCGGGCCGCCGACGCGAATCGTCGGCACCCGCTAGGTGGTCACGTAGAGCAGGCAGCCGCAGCCCCGGCAGGGGACGACGCGGCCCATCGAGAGCTCGGCGAGCATGTTGCCGGTCAGCTGCTGGAAGCAGCCGCCGCAGCTTTCCCCCTCGACGGCCGCCATGGCGTCGGCACCCTTGCTCTTGACGATCCGGTGGTAGACCTCGCGGGAGTCGTGCGGCAGGTCGTTCTCGGCGGAATCGAGGTCGGCCCGGATGCGGGCGACCTCCGCCTCGAGCCGCGTCGCTTCGCCGTCGACCTTGGCCCTCGTCTCCGAGAGCCGCTTCTTCGCCGCGGCGACCTCCGCCTCGGCCGGCGCGACGTTCCGCTTCACGGTGTCGAGCCGGTCGAGGGCCTCGAGGATCTCATCCTCGAGCACCTTGGTCGCCATCCGGTCGGCGGCGATCTGGTCGCGAAGAGTCTGATACTCGCGGTTGGTCTTGCAGGCGTTGAGCTTGGCCTCGAGGTCGAGGATCTTCGATTCGGCCGACCGCAGCTGGAGCTGCTTCTGGTCGACCGCCATCTTGGCCTTCTTGATCTCGTCGAGCGTGGCGGCATGGGCCGACTCGGCGGCCTCGACCTGCTTCGAGCCGACGGCGAGCTGCCGCGGCCCTGCGGCGAGCTGCTCGCGCAGGTCGGTCATCTGACGCTGCAGTCGGTGCAGGGTGCGAAGGGCGTCGGCTGAGACGGCGAGTGCCATGCGTGCTCCTCGGGATCGGGGACGGTGTGTCCATCCGCCGGGACCCGAGTGTAGCAGCGCGTGGAAGTGGGCCACCACAATGCCGCGCCGCCGTCGCGGCCCCGCTCGACCGGCCGAAAAAACCGGGCATCGGCCGGTCGAGGGGCAGGCCTCGACGTTCAGCCGTCCACGCCTGAGAGAAACGCCTCGAGCTGTTTCGACCGCACCGGATGCTGCAGTTTCTTCACGGCCTTCGCCTCGATCTGACGCACCCGCTCGCGCGTGACGCGGAAGATCCGCCCCACCTCCTCGAGCGTGTAGGTGTACCCGTCGGTGAGCCCGTAGCGCAGGCGGATGATTTCCCGTTCACGGTAGGTGAGCGTCTTGAGGAGCGACTCGATGCGGTCCTTGAGCAGGCCGGTCGTGGTGGACTCGGTGGGGCTCGCAGTGCCGACATCTTCGACGAACTCGCTGAAGCTCGCGTCCTCGCTTTCCCCGACGGGCCGATCGAGACTCATCGGCTGCCGTCCCATGTCGATCACACGGCGGGCCTCCTCGAGCCCGACGCCCGCCGCCTGGGCAATCTCCTCGACGCTCGGCTCGCGGCCGAACTCATGGAGCAGCTTCTTGGCGGTCGTGCGCAGCTTCGACAGGACATCGATCATGTGCACCGGGATGCGGATCGTGCGCGACTGGTCGGCGATCGCGCGGGTGATCGCCTGCCGGATCCACCAGGTCGCGTAGGTCGAAAATTTGAAGCCACGGCGGTACTCGTACTTGTCGACCGCGCGCATCAGCCCGGTGTTGCCCTCCTGGATGAGGTCGAGGAAGGACAGGCCACGGTTGCGGTATTTCTTCGCGATCGAGACCACCAGGCGCAGGTTCGCCGCCGAGAGGTTGCGCTTGGCGGCCTCGTATTCGTCGCGCAGCCTGTCGAGCGTCCCCACCCGCGTGCGCAGCGACCGGGGGCTCTCCAGCGTGGTGAGCATCAGATCCCGCAGTTCCTTCCGCATGTCCGCGCGGTCGTCGCGGGAGCCTTCGCCGTGGGCCAGCGCCCGCAGATCCTGCTGGAGCCGGTCCATCCGCGACGACATGCCCCGCAAGAGTTTCATCAGCGGTTGCACGCGCCGGGTGCGGAGGCTGAGTTCCTCGACGAGGGTCAGCGACTTGGCACGAGCCCGCCGAAAGCGCATTCGCGCCGCGAGTGCCTCGGCGGGCGGTGTACGCCTGCTGATCAGCAGGCGGAAGTCGGCCCTGCTCTGCCCGATGAGGTGGTCGAGGGTGGCGAGGTTGTGCGGCATCCGCGCGAGGATCTGCTCCTTCGTGAGCCGCTCCGTGAGTGACACCTTGATCGTACGGTCGAACGGGAGGCCACCCTCGTGCACCCGCTTCAGCGTGTCGACGGTGGCCCGGAGGGAATAAGAGCAGCCGAGGATCGCCCGGCGGAACCGCTTCCGCGTCACTTCGATCCTCTTCGCCAGAGAGATCTCCTCCTGCCGCGTGAGCAGCGGGATTTCGGCCATCTGGGCGAGGTACATGCGGATCGGGTCGTTGGCGGCGTTCGACGGTGCGGTCGTGATCGGCTCGTCACGTCGCGGCTTGACGGGCGCCGCAGGAACGTCGGCCGATTCCGCGACGGGTGGCGTGTCGACGAGATCGATTCCCTTCTCCTCGAGGGCGACGAGCAGCGAGTCGATCTTCTCGGGATCGACCGCCTCGTCGGGCAGGAAGGCGTTGACCTGGTCGAACGTCAGATAGCCCTGCGACAGGCCTGTGGCGACGAGGGCCGTGAGTTCGTGGTCACCGTGCGTGGCCGGCGCGCCACCGCTGCGGGCATCGGTTGCCGGAAGGGCTCTGGCCTGGGTCGCGATCCTGTTGGGCATGCTCATCGAGGGTCTCCTTCACCATCGTACCGTCACTCGCGCACCGCCCCCCGATCCGCCTGGGTGAAGTCCGCGGCGGATCGATTGCAGCGACGAGGCGGGCACCCTCACCCATCCTTGGGTTCGGACATGCCCTGGGCGACCCGCCGCTGTGCGACGAGTCGCTCCAACAAAGCCGCCTCCGAGCCGGGATCCAGCCCGGAGGATTTCAGTGCGAGGGTGCTCTCGTGCGCCTGCCGCTGGGCGGAGCGGCGTCGCAGGGCATCCTCGAGGTGGTGCAGCCGCTCGGCCGGATCGACCGGCCCCCGCGCGGAGGTCGATTCATCGACGGCGACGAGCAGGCTCTGGAGAGCGGGGTCGGTGATGGCCAGGAGCAGCCCGGGCAGGGCGACCGGCTTGCCGGCGTCGTGCATGCGCCGCGCGGCCTCGAGCACGGCGCGTCCCTCGGGAGTTTCGAGATCCGACGCGGGCACCTCGCGGACGATCAGCCCGATGCCGTCGGGAACGCCGACGAGCACCTCGATCACCTCGCGGTCCCACGCCGGGAGACGGCCGACCGCCGGCGCCTCGGGACGGTCGCCCGGAGGAGCGGATACGGGCACCACCCGCTGCGACCGCAGCTCGCGAAGCCGCTCGCGCAGCGCGTCGCGCGAAAGCCCGAAGCGGCGCGACAGGCGGCCGAGCACCTGGTCCTCGCGGAGCTGCCTTTGAGACGGGCTCAGGGGCGAGCGTTCCGACGCGTTCGCGAGAGGGCGGAGCACGCTCTCGACGGCCGCCAGCACGGCGTCGTCACCCCGGCGGCCGGCCAGCCTCGCCACCGCCTCATCCATGCGGTACTCCAGTGGATCCACCGCGGCGTCGAGGAGCGCCTCGAAGGCGTCACGACCGCGGTCGAGGACGAATTCGCACGGATCGACGCCCGAAGGAAGGCGGGCGATCCTCACGTCGATCGGCTCGGCGAGGATCACGTCGAGGATCTCGTCGGCACGGCGGCGGCCTGCGTCGTCGCCGTCGAGGACGAGCACGATGCGATCGGCATAGCGACGCAGCAGCTTGGCGTGTTTCTCTCCAAGGGCGGTGCCGAGCACGGCCACCACGTCGTCGACGCCGGCCTGGCGTGCCGCCAGGCAGTCGGTGTAGCCCTCGACGACGACGGCGCGGCGCGAGGCGGTCATGGCGTCGCGGGCCGTGTCGAGCCCGTAGAGCATGGAACTCTTGGAGAACAGCGGCGTCTCCGGCGAGTTGATGTATTTGGCGGCGTCGGGCGCGGCGCCCGGGAGCACGCGGCCTCCGAACGCGACGCAGCGGCCCAGCGGGTCGCGGATCGGGAACATGACCCGGTCGCGAAACCGGTCGTAGTGACCGGAGCGATCCTGCCGCTCCACGGCCAGACCGGTGCGGGCGAGGTGGGGAGTGGGGATTCCCGCGGCAGAAGCCTGTCGCAGCAGCCAGTCCCACGCCGGCGGGGCGAACCCGAGCTGGAACTTCGCGATCGTCTCGGCGGAGAGGCCGCGTTCGGCGAGGTAGTCGCGGGCCGCGCCGGCTTCCCCGCCATGCTGAAGGCAGCCAGCGAATCGCTCGGCGGCCCACGCGAGGGCCTTGAGCAACGCGGATTTTTCGTCGGTGGATGGTCCGCGGCCGCGGGTGAGCTGGATGCCAGCCCGCTCGGCGAGATGCTCCAGTGCCTCGCGGAACTCCAGTTTTTCCATCCGCATGAGGAAACTGAAGACATCCCCGCCCACGTTGCAGACCCAGCAGCGGAACGTCTGCCGCTCGGGATTCACGTGGAAGCTGGGCCGGGAGTCCTCGTGCCATGGGCACAGGCCAACCATGGCCTTGCCGGCGCGACGCAGCGCGAAGTACGTACCCACCAGATCGACGATGTCGGTCGCGTCGCGCACCCGCTCCTTGGCGTCGTCATGGAGCGACGTTCCGGCCACGGACGACGATGAAACCGGAGAAATGGGCACGCCAACCTTCCCTGGAACCAGCCGCGCTCAGGTCACCGCCGGAATGTAGGCGGCGGTCAAAACCGGGTCAATCTCAGGCTTTCGCTGCGCATCCTGCCCAGATTGCGGATGCTGCGGGGGCCCGGTGGGGGTCGAATCCGCTCAGGAAAGCAGCCGCTGCACGCTGTCCAGCAGCCTGTCCATCGCGAACGGCTTGCGGATGTAGTCGTCGACACCGAGCATCTCGGCGTACGCCTTGTGACGGCTGCCCTCGTTGGCGGTGATCATGATCACGCGCAGCGGCACGGAGCGGCTGCGACGAAGCCGTTCAAGCACGAGAAACCCGCTGCGTTTCGGCATCATCATGTCGAGCACGACGAGGTCGGGGTTTTCCTGCTCGGCGAGCACGAGCCCTTGGTTGCCGTCACGCGCTACCAAAATCTCGTATCCCTTCGACTCGAGAACCGCCTTCATCGATTCGATGATCTCGACGTCGTCGTCGACGAGGAGCACCCGCTTGCCGCCGCCGGCAACGCCCGCCTTGGCTGCGGCAGCCGGCGTTGGGCCGTCGCGATCGGGGGCCTCCGCAGGGGCGGCGACTTTCCGCGAGCGTTTCTGGGTTGGCATGCTGGCAATCCGGTGTGGTCGATCCGGCGAACGATCACCTGTGTGCGACGCACGATCGTATCAAGAACGCGAGACGCGTGCCAAACGACTGCAAAATCTCATCCAACCCTCACGCCTCCCTGGAGATGGCTGATTCCGGCCGGCCCGCGAGAAAGATCGCCGCCCCGACGAGGCCCAGGGCCGCACCGAGGCACACGTCGCTGGGGTAGTGTGCCGCCGTTGCCACTCGCTGCAGGGCGGCGCTCGCGGCGAAGAGCATGAACAGCCACCGCCCGCGGGGATACCGCCACGCCAGCGCCGCCAACAGACCGCAGGCGACGGCGGCATGCCCCGAGGGGAAACTGTTGGCGTCTGAATGGCTGCCGGTGGCGGGAACGACGCCGAAGGTCGCGAGCGCCGACGACTGGGCCGCGACGTCGATGGCCCGGGGGCGTGCCCGATCCACCAGGAGTTTGACGACATCGACCGCCAGCCCGCCGCAGGCCGTCGCACCGATCATGCGGGCCATCCGCTCCCGCTCCACCGACGGCTGGAACGACGGCCAGCGGATCGCCGGCCACCGCAGCGACGGGAAGGCCAATCCGGGGTCGAGCACGAGCGCCGTCGCGAGGAGTGCCGCGGCACCCATCGTATGCGCGAAGACCTCCGAAAAGTTGAGGAATCGCTGCAGTTCCTTGGGCACGCCGCCCATCTTGCACCATTCCGCGACCGGCAGATCGATCGCCAGAGCCATCGCACCGAGGATCGCCAGGGCCGTTGCGGAGCCGAGGAGCGTCCTGCGATCCCACCCGTCCATGGCCGGCCGCGAGTCGTCGGGGGAGGGAGCGAGGGGTCGGAGCGGCACCGTCATGACGGGAGTTTCGCACATGCCTCCGCCAGCAGTCGAGGCTGATATTTCGGGGGTTCAGGTCCACAGGCTGCGGTCGAGCAGGCGGTAGTTGATCGCCTCGCTCACGTGGCCGGCGCCGATTCGATCGGCTCCGTCGAGGTCGGCGACGGTACGAGCCACACGGAGGACCTTGTCGTGGGCGCGGGCGGAGAGGCCGAGATCTGAGACCGCGCCGCGGAGGAGGTCGACGGCGGGGGGGTCGAGCGGGCAGAACTCTCGCACCTCGCGGCTCGTCATCCTGGCGTTGGATCGCGTCGCCAAACCGGCGAAACGCTCCGCCTGCCGCGTTCGGGCGGAAAGCACCGCCTCCCGCATCTGGCGACTCGACGTGCCCGGCCGTGCGGCCGAGAGTTCGCGAAACGGCACCGCGGGAACCTCCAAATGGATGTCGATCCGATCCAGCAGCGGCCCGGAGACCTTACCCATGTATTTCTCGACCTGCGGCGGCGTGCACTGGCACTGCCTCCGGGGATCGCCGCGGTAGCCGCACGGGCAGGGATTGAAGGCCGCCACGAGCATGAAGTCGGCCGGGAAACGCGACGTCGTGAGGGCGCGGCTGATCGTCACGGTGCCGTCCTCCAGCGGCTGCCGCAGCACCTCGAGCGTGCGCCGGTTGAACTCGGGCAGTTCGTCGAGGAACAGGACGCCGTTGTGAGCGAGGCTGATCTCGCCAGGCATGGGGATGGACCGGCCGCCCACGAGGCCGGCCTCCGAGATCGTGTGATGCGGGGCGCGAAACGGCCGCGTGGCCAGCAGCGGCTGACCTGGGGAAACGAGGCCGAGGGCGCTGTAGATGCGGGTGGTCTCGATCGATTCGGAGGCCGTGAGCTGGGGCAGGATCGTGGGGATGCGTTTGGCGAGCATCGTCTTGCCGCCCCCAGGCGGCCCCAGCATGGCCACGTTGTGTCCCCCGGCCGCTGCGACGCAGATCGCACGCTTGGCCGCCTCCTGTCCCCTGACGTCCGCGAAATCGACGTCGTAGTTCGCGAAGCGGTCGAACCACTCCGTCACCCGTGGTGGCGTGGGGGGTATGTCGAGATCGCCGGAGAAGAACTGAACCGCCTCGGAGAGCGTCGAGACGGGAATGATCTCGACGTCCTCGACGACGGCTGCCTCGGTTGCGCTCGCGGTGGGAACCACCACCCCCCGCAGCCGCTTCTGGCGGGCGGCGGCGATCGCCATCGACAGGGCGCCGCGGGCCGGCCGCGTGAAGCCCTCCAACGACAGTTCACCCACCACGGCGTAGTCGTCGAATCGTTGCGAGGAGAATTGCCCGCTCCCCGCCAGGATGCCGAGCGTGATCGGGAGGTCGAACGTGGCAGCCTGCTTGGGAATCTCCGCCGGGGCGAGGTTGACGACGATCCGGTCGTTGGGGCGGTTGAAGCCGGAGTTGACCATCGCCCGCGCCACACGGTGCGTGCTCTCGCGGATGGCCGTATCGGGAAGGCCGACAAGTACGGTGGCAGGCAGGGCTCCGGCCGACACGTCGACTTCGACGTCGATCGGCACGGCGTCGATGCCGAGCAGCGAGAAGGTTCGGAGTCGGGCGAGCATGGGAGCACCCTCGTTGTGATGGTGGGGATCGTCGCGGCCGAAACGGCCGTCGTCGTGGAAGTGTACGCATGAACACTACTGCCGGCAAGCCCTCGAAGGGCCGGGACGGCGGCCGGGCTTTCGGATACTCTGCGGGCATGCCGCTCGCCTCCCCGCTGGCCGTGCTCCGCTTCCTCCCGCTCTGCCTCCTCGTCGCCGAGTGGCCGTGGGCCGCCGTGGCGTTGGCCGACGAGGGCATGTGGCTGTTCAGCCATCCGCCGCTCGCGCTGCTCGAACGCGACCACGCCGCCGGACTCGGGCAGGAGAAGATCACGCCGGACTGGCTCACGCACCTCCAGCAGGCATCGGTGCGGTTCAACTCCGGAGGCTCGGGCTCGTTCGTGTCGGCCGACGGACTCGTGCTCACCAACCACCATGTGGGTGCCGACGCCCTCCAGAAGCTCGGCACGCCCGACCGCAACCTGTACCGCGACGGATTCTACGCCGCCACGCGCGAGGAGGAGGTGCGCTGCCTCGACCTCGAGCTCAACGTGCTGATCTCGATCGAGGACGTGACGGCCCGCGTGCAGGAGGCCGTGACGCCGGGGATGGATTCCGAGGCCGCGTTCGCCGCCCGGCGGCGCGTGATGGCCGAGATCGAGCAGGAGTCGCTCGCCGGCACGGGCCTCCGCAGCGACGTGGTCACGCTCTACCAGGGAGGCCGCTACCACCTCTATCGCGCGAAGAAGTACACCGACGTGCGGCTCGTGTTCGCCCCGGAGCAGCAGATCGCCTTCTTCGGCGGCGACGCCGACAACTTCGAATTTCCGCGGTACAACCTCGACGTGTGCTTCTTCCGGGCATACGAGGAGGGTCGACCGGCCCGGGTACCGCACCACCTCGCATGGGCCGCGCGGGGAGCGCAGCCAGGGGACCTCGTCTTCGTGTCGGGGCATCCAGGCCACACCGACCGGGCCAACTCCGTGCGTGAACTCGTCGCCATGCGGGACCGGCAGGTGCCGTTCGCGCTCGCGACGATCAACAGGCTCGAATCGCTCTATGCGGCCTACGCGGGCGAGGGGCCCGAGGAGCGACGGCAGGCGATGGGCGATCTTTTCGGCGTGCAGAATGCCCGCAAGAACCGCGAGGGGCTGCTTGCGGCGCTCCTCGAGCCCACGCTCCTGGCGCGGAAGCGGACCGATGAGGCGCGGCTGCGAACGCTCCTGGCAGCCAGACCCGCCAAGGCGGGGCCGTCGCCGTTCGAGCGGATCGACCGTGCCGAGGACGATCTCGCCCGCGTGGCCCTCCGACACGCGATGCTCGAGGGTGCTGTCGGATTCAATTGCCAGTATTTCGCGAATGCGCGGATGCTCCTGCGGGCCGCAGAGGAGGCGGCGAAGCCGAGCGGCGAGCGGCTCCGGGAATATCGGGACTCCAACCGTGCGTCGCTCGAACTCCAGCTCTTTTCCCCGGAGCCGATCTACGACGCGTTCGAGGTGGTGAAACTCGCCGACTCGCTCACGGCCCTCGCCGCGGCGCTCGGGGCCGACGACCCGCTCGTGGTGCAGGTGTTCGCCGGGAAGTCGCCGCGCGAGCGGGCCGCGGAACTGGTGGCCGGCACCGGGCTCGGCAAGAGGCCCGGGGGCAGCCGGCCCGATACGAGGCGCGCTCTCTACGATGGCGGCAAGGCGGCCGTGGCGGCGTCCGCCGATCCGATGCTCGCGCTCGCCCGCACCGTGGACGCCGAGTCGCGGTCACTGAGGAAGATCGTGGAGGCGGCAGGCGAGCTGAAGCGGCAGGCCCATGCCGAACTCACCGAGGCGGTGTTTGCGGCCGGGGGTGAAAGCAACTATCCGGATGCCACCTTCACACTGCGGCTGGCGTACGGCACGGTGGCGGGCTACGAGGAGGAGGGGCGACGTGTGCCGGCGATCACCGACTACCGCGGCCTCTTCGCCCGGGCGGCCGCGAAGCACGACACGCCCCCGTTCGACCTGCCGCCGAAGTGGCGCGACCTGCGGCCCGTGCTCGAACGCGACACCGCCTTTCTCGAAACCCCCTTCAACTTCGTCTCGACGGCGGACATCATCGGCGGCAACTCGGGCAGCCCCGTCGTGAACGTGCGCGGTGAGCTCGTGGGGCTCATCTTCGACGGCAACATCCAGTCGCTCGCCCTCGACGTCGCCTACGACGACGTGCGGGCCCGGGCCGTGGCGGTCGCTGCCCCGGGAATCCGGGCGGCCCTGGAGAAGGTCTATGCCGCGGGAGCGCTCCTGGCGGAGATCGCGGCTCCCGGCGGCACCGCAGCCGGCGACGGGGGGTGGCGGCCGATGTTCGACGGCGGCGGGCTCGGGCGGTGGAAGCCCACGCAGTTCGGCGGCGAGGGGGAGGTGTCCGTCGTGGACGGTGCGATCGAGATCGGCATGGGGGCTGATCTCAGCGGCATCACGTGGACCGGCGATTTTCCGCGCCAGAACTACGAACTCGTGCTGGAGGCCCAGCGCCGCGACGGCGGAGACTTCTTCTGCGGGCTCACCTTCCCGGTGGGAGACGACCCGTGCAGCCTGATCGTGGGCGGCTGGGGGGGCAGTGTCGTCGGGCTGTCGAGCATCGACGGCCTCGATGCGGCCCGCAACGGCACCACGCTCTACCGCGCGTTCGACACGGGTCGGTGGTATTCGATCCGGATCCGCGTCACGCCCGAGCGGATCGAGTGCTGCCTCGACGAGGAGGGCGTGATCGACCAGCCGCTCGCGGGGCGGACGCTGTCGATCCGCCCGGAGGTGGAGCCGTCGCTGCCGCTGGGCATCGCGACCTACGCC
>RFPF01000200.1 GCA_009926295.1 Planctomycetia bacterium | reverse complement strand
GTTTCGTCGCGTGGGCCGCGGCGGCCCAAAGCTCCTCAAGCACCCGCCGAGCCCTTCGCTCGTCGATCGATGTACCGGCTGATTTACTCGCCTCGCCGAAATTGGTTCAACTCCAGCCGTGGGCGTCGCGGACGGCGATCATGGTCTTCAGGATCGTGTTCCAGGTGTTGGGGCTTTCAAGCGTCTTGTTGGGGAACATGCAGCCGTCCCAGCAGATGTGCTCGATGCCTCGCTTGGCGGCGTCCTTCAGCCAGTAGCCCGAGCACTTCACGATGTCGCGAGCTTGCCCTTCGGATCGTCGGCCGGGCAGTGCTTTCCCGTCTTGTCGTGCGATCCCGCGCCGTGCACCTCGCCGTCGTTTTGCGCGACGTGGAAGTCGATCGTCCAGGGCCGTAGCTTCGCCACCATCTTCTCGTAGGCCGGCCAGAACTCGGCGTCTCCGTGTAGCCCGGCTTCACGAGGGCGTGCTCGGGGGCGTTGTAGCCGAGCAGGTAGAGATACGTGTGAGCGAGGTCGGCCTGGAAGCCGAGGGTCTCCGGCATCCCCACCTCCTCCAGGAGATCGAGCATGTCCTTCCAGGAGTGCATGCCGGCCCAGCAGATCTCGCCTTCGGCCGCCAGCCGCTGGCCGTTGTCCTTGGCGATCTTCGCCGCCTCGCGGAAGGTTCCGGCGATCTTCGCCGTGTTGGCCTTGGGATTCTCCCGCCACTTGTTCACGCCGAACTCGGCTGAGTCGATGCGGATCACGCCGTATTTCCGCACGCCGTGCTTTTCGAAGACCTTCGCGATCCGGCAGGCCATCTTCACCGCGGAGAGGAATTTCTCCTTCGCGGCCGCGTCGCCCATCGCCGAATCGCCCACCGTGCCCGGCCACACCGGGGCCACGAGCGAGCCGACGGAAAACCCGTGCCTCGCGATCAGGTCGGCGATCCGCGTGAGTTCGGCGTCGCTCGCCTCGGGATTCGTGTGAGGCAGAAACAAAAAGTAGTCGATGCCGTCGAACTTCTGGCCGTTCACGTTCGCGGCGGCGGTGAGCTCGAGCATCCGCTCGAGCGAGATCGGCGGCTCCTGGCCGGGATCGGTGCCCTTGCCGACGAGGCCGGGCCACATGGCGTTGTGGAGCTTCGGGGCGGAGTGCTGCATCAGAGCGCCTTTCCGTGCGCGGGGAGATCGGCGTGGACATCGGGGCCGAAGTAGCGGAGCGAGACGAGCGGGCCGGGGCCGGTGTTTTCCACGGTGTAGCCCTGCCCGGCGGCATCGGCCGTGATGAAGAGCTCGTCGGCCGTCATCTCACCGAACCGGATGAGCGTGGGCGTGGCGACGTCGTGGACGCCCACCTTCCCCTCGCCCTGCACGGTGATCCAGCCACTCGCGCCCGCGTCCTTCACCGTGATCTTGGCGCCCGGCTCGAGCGTGAGTTCCTTGGCGCTGAAGAGCTGGCGGCCGTCCACGCGGCCGTAGACGATCCAGCGATCGGTGGCCCCGGGGCCGCTCCGCTGCTCGTCTTCGATCGGCTTCAGGAAGTTGCTCGCCTTGTAGTGCGTGTCGACGTTCTTCTCCCAGTCGAGCTGGCCGATGATGAAGTCGAGATCATGGTGCTTCTCCTTGGGCATGTCCTTCACGAGCAGGCTCCACGGCACCGCCCGGCCCTCGACGAGCGACTGGAACATCGCGAATACGTCGCTGCCCCATTGGGGCTCATACGTGAGCAACGAGCCGGGCGCGTGCAGGACGCCCGGCGGGATCAGCCAGCCGGTGCCCCGCTCGAGGCGGTAGGCCTTCGAGTGGTAAAGGATGCCGTTGTCGCCCTTGTTCCAGTTTTCGAGGCAGCGGCGGAGGTCATCCTTCGTCGTGCCGGGCTCGAGGCCCATGAACGTGTAGGGAAAATTGTTGTCGCAGTTGTTGTACTGCGGCGGGAAGTAGTAGCTCTCGGGCTTGCCTTCCTGCCCAACGAGCCTGGCGTCGTCGAACGACTGGTGCATGTGATGGGGGATCGGCCCCATGTTGTCGAAGAACTTGGAATACACGGGCCACTTCTTGTAGCGATCCCATATCGCCTTTCCGACGAGCTTCGCACCCCCTTCGGCCACGGCATCCCGCAACAGAAACCGCTCGCCGTCGAACACGCACCACGAGAGGCCTTCGTCGGGCACGCGCCCGTCGTTCGCCGCCTCGGTCGTGCTCGCGAACCACCGCTCGTCGATGCCGCCGCGATCGAGGCCATAGGCGTAGTAATCGTCGGGGTGGAGCCGCACCCGCTTGCCGGGATGGAGAAAGCTCCGCGGCACCCAGGTGGGCGAGAGCCGGAGGATGCCCTTGCCGGCATTCAGTGCCTTGTCGAGCGCGGTGCCGACGTTCTTCGACTCGGGCAGCGTGGCGGACTTCTTCGGTGCGATGGCCGTGGCCATGGATGAAAAACCCCTGTGAGAAACTCGGCCGTGAATTCCGTGTTGTTGTAAGGATCACGGAAACGGCCCGCAAGAAGTGACCGGAATCGGTCTTCGCTCCGACGGCCTGCGCGCAGGAGACTCCCGCGCACCACCGGCTTCCTGGTCCGCCGATCACGCCGATCGCTCAGGGAATCGCCGCCTGCACTCCCTTGCGTCCCGTGGCGTTGGTGGGCCCGATCGTTCCGCCATCGGCCTTGCCGCCGAGGGCCTGGTAGACCCAGTGGTCGATCGATTCTCCGACGAACGCCGTGCGGCCGTCGCCGAGGAGGAAGTTGGCTCCGCCGCGGTGAAGCGACTTGAAGCCGAACGCCAGGTTGTCGTTGCACGAGAGGTTGCAATTGCTCGTGGCGCCCCGCGACGGGTCGTTGAAGAACGTGCAGGTGTCGACGTTGATCGGAACCTGGGTGCTCACGCGGCCGTGTCCGGAACTCGTGGCACCCCAGCCTGCATTGGCGTAGGACGAGCAAAGCGGCCGCGACTCACCGAAGAAGATCGTCTTCGAGAGCCCGTCGGTCACGTCGCGGAGACGTGTCGTGATCCTCGCCGCAGCGACGGACTGCAGCAGTTCGATTTTGGCGGGATCGGCGGCCGTCGTTCCCGACAGTCCGTAGACGAGAAACGGTCCGCTCGCCAGGTAGGCGGGATGGGGACCGGTGCTCGCCGTGTAGTAGACGCCAGAGAACGTGTTCGAGCACGGGCACGGCGGCGTGGGCGGATTCGTGCCGGGATTTCCTGCATTGCCACCCGGCGACAGGTTGCGCGATCCGGACGAGGCGAAATAGTTGCAGGTGCCCCTCGTCGTGTCCCTGACGTTCGCGGACGTGACGGGCCTGCTCGGATCCGAGGGGCAAGCATACACCGGGATCTCGAAACTGCGGATGAGTTTCGACGCATTGTTGGCCCGATCGATCCTTTGATCGTCGAGTCGCACGCCCACCTGGCCGCTCCAGGTGCCCGTCAACTTGAAGTCGTATTTGTCGTAGAGTCGTGACTGCTCGATGTAGGGCAGGATCAGCATCGTCACCGATCCCAGCAGGTTCGGGCTCGTGAGGGGATTCTGAGTGGTGGAATCGGGATGTCCTGAGTAGGCCCCGCCGGGCGGCAGCCGACCGCGAACCTGGGAGAAAGTGTGGATCGCGGTGCCTATCTGGCGGAGATTGCCCGCACACGTGGCCGCCCGCGAAGCCTCCCGCACTCCCTGCAATGCCGGCAGCAGCAGGCCCACGAGCATGCCGGCGATGGCGGTCACCGTCAGCAACTCGACGATCGTGAACCCCGAATTTCGCCCCTCGCCGGGAACCCGCACGGTTGCGCCCCCTTCAGCGAGCCGTCGCCCGCGCCTCGCGGAGTCTACCCACTTCCGGCAGCCCACAAAATGCCTGCGGCAGCTCGAGTGGTCCGTCGACGAGCGTTTCTCAGCGAGCCTCCCGGGCTGAGATCGCCGCCGCCAAGGCCTCGACCGATCGCGGCGCGGAGCCTTCGGCCTTGTTGTTGATCGTGATGAAGACGTCTCGCTGAGCAGTTGCCGCTTGCCATGCGAGCCGCGCGAGGGCCATCCGGCTCGGCACGTCCTCCTCCACCAGCCGATCGAATGGAAAATAATCGGTCTTCGCCTCCTCGTAGCCTCTTCCTGCGTGCAGATTCCAGCGCACGACCAGCGGCAGTCCACCGGCTGGTTCGTCAACGCGAAGTGCCGCCGCCTGCTCGGCGACGGGCGGCATCCGGGCGTGCACGGCGAGGCACGGCACCGCCCCGGCATCCGCCAGGGCCTCCGCGAACGCCGGCGTCACGAGTTCGGGATCCCGAACCTCCACGGCGTAGCGGGGTCCCCGCGGCAGCACGGCGACGAACGCCGCGATCCGTGCCGCGAGCCGTGGCGCGTCGGCGAGCAGCCGGCGACCGAGCGGTGGAAACTGAAATACGAGCGGCCCGGCCTTCGCACCGAGCCCCTCGACGACCGGCCGCACGAATGCCACTGCCGCCGTGGTGGCGTCGAGAAACGTGGGATTGTCTCGGGCCGCCTCACCTGATCCCGGTTTGCGCACGACCGGATCGGTGATGGCCGCCGGCGCCTTCACTACGAACCGGAAGCCGGCCGGCACCTGGACTGCGTAGCGGGCGAACTCGTCGCTCGAGAGCGGCGCGTAAAAGGTGCGATCGAGGCTGACGGTGCGCAGGAGCGGATGCCGGGAGTACGCGGCCAGTCCGTGCCTGGCGAGCACCTGCTCGGTGGCGGGCTTGCCGTTGCGGGCCGAGTAGACGAGCCCCGTCCATCCGGGAAACGACCAGCTCGACGTGCCCAGGTGGATGCGGCCGGGAAGGGCCTCGCCGAGCCTCCGGACGGCGTCGGGCACAGGTGCGGGATCGACACCGTCGGCGTCGGCGAACAGCGACATCTGGAGGGAGTTCATCGCCACACGATCTTGTGCCCGGACGAGTCTCGTCCCGCCATTCAGCCGCTACGAAGTGCCCGCACATGGGCAGCGACGGCCGACGCCAGTCCATCGAGAGCGTAGCCTCCCTCGAGCGTCGAGACGACCCGGCCGCCGCAGTGCTTCGCCGCAATCCCCTTCACGATTTCGGTCAGTTCGGCGAAGTCGTCGTCGGAGATCGGTTCGCAGTTCACGCTCATGCGTTCGTTGAGCCGCTCGAGGTGGGGGCTGGTGTAGGTACCCACCGTGAGCCCATGGGCCATCAGCAACCGCGTGATCATCTGCGTGGTGCTGCCCTTGCCGTTGGTGCCGGTGATGTGGATCACCGGATAGGCGTGTTGCGGGTCGCCCATGGCGGCCACGAGCGCGGTCATGCGGTCGATGATCAGCACGCCCTCGAGATGGTCGAACTCGTGCTGCCAGACGCGGGCGATGAACGCCGAACTCTCGAGCCGAAATGGCCGGCCCTCGAGGTCGATCGCCTCGATCACCGCTCGCGGCGGACGCCTGATCTCGCCACGGATGCCGGGAAGGCTGAGGCATCCCTCGTCATGGGGCTCGAGCTGGCCATCGAAGCCGCTCAGCACCGGGTTGATGTAGGCCATGTGCGGATGGTCGCCATCGGCGTGAGGACCGGTGACGAAGATGCGCAGGCTCTCGCCCACCTGCGGCGCGGCCAGGCCGATGCCCTCCTCCTCGTCCATGATCTCGAACATCTCGCGAACGAGGTCTCGGACGGAGTCATCCACCCTGGCCACGGGCTTCGCCCGCTGCCGCAGGATGGGGTCCGGGTAATGCACGATCCCGCGCTTGCGATTCACGCGGAAATCCTAGTGCGTCCGGGCGTTCCGGTGCGTCCGCGCGTTGACCCCGTG
>RFPF01000199.1 GCA_009926295.1 Planctomycetia bacterium | reverse complement strand
CGCCCGAGCCCAGCGCCCCAGCCATGTCCAAGGAATAGCCACCGCCATTGATGATCACATCTGCATTGATGAAAAACTGGCTTGTTCCAGTGATGTTGTTTTGGAAGTTGATCACATACGGCACGCCGCTTGAGTTCCCCCCGATCTCCGCCAAGGCCTGCGTCAGCGCCGGGGCGGTCGAGACGTCGTACACGAACGACTGTCCTTCGGCCGTCCGGATGCATCCGGCAAGCAGAAAAATAACAACGAAGTTCCGAAACAGCCTTTCAAGCCCAGCGTTGCATCGCATCGGTGATCAATCTTTGCGGTCTTGGAATCGGAAGGTTGCGGCGCGAGATAAATTTCGCCTTGCGGCGTTCGGCCCGGAGCGGCGCCCGTGCCAGCCGGCGGCCGCGATCACACCAGCCGCGACAAGGACAAGCGTCGAGGGCTCGGGCACCGCGACGATGCCCTTCAAAAACACCACGCCGCCGAGCGTGTCGGCTGAGCCGTCGCCCGACGTCGCCGTGTAGAGCTTCGTGGCGAAGTCCACCCAGGTGCCATCGTCCAACCGGTAGTACGACAGCCCGCTCGCGACCGGATAGGACGTCAGGCCGGTCGAGCCGGTCGTCACGCCGTACAGGCCGTCGCCCCCCACCACCACCGGGGCGGCCCCCGACGTGCCGTAGGTGAGCCTGACGGCCAGCCCGTGGTGGGCGACGAGCGGCACCGGCGTGGCCAGGTCGATGAGCTGGAAGCCGATCCCGGAAAGGGCGACGGTGCTGCTCGCGAGCAGGGTGCCCGAGGGGCCACCGCTCCAGGCGGAGTAGATGTCGATCGTGAGGCTCGTGTTCGCCGCCGCCGTGGCCACGCCGAGGGCCACGAGCGCGCCGTCGGCGTCTGGCGTGAGCACGCTGGCGACGGTCTTGTGCTCGTCGGCGGCCATGCCCAGCACGTAAGTCGGGGCAACGTAGTCACTGGCGTATTCTATCGGGCCCAGCTCGTTCTGCAGCACGGTCGGTGAGTAGCCCGCCGTGGGGCCCATCGTGAAGGCCGCGACGCCGATGCGGCCGATCGACGGGTCGTCGTAGGGAGCGAGAAACGTGCCGTCGTTGCGATACGAATGATTCGGGTCGGTCCAGTAGCTCTTGCCCCAGCTGTTCTGCACGATCCACGCCCCCGTGTACGACGTGCCCGACGTTGCGGAGGCGATGGTCGCGGTGTCGTCCCAGCCGATGATCGTCACCTCATGGTCGGTGTTGTAGGTGAGTTCGGTCGGGTTGATGTATTGCACGGTGTAGGGCACCGGGGCGGTGCCGGAGTTGGCCACATACTGAAAGTAGTTGTAGTTGGCGTCCATCGACGTGGTCACCGCGCCATTCGTGAGGATCGCCTGCTTAACGGCCTGCACCTGCGGATCGGCGGCGCCCCGATCGAAGCGATATTTCGAATACCACGTTCCGTCGATCTTGGTCGAGCCGTGCGGAGTCGGGAGCGGGATGTTGTTGGAGAAGCCCTGGTCGAGGAACGTCACGCCCCGGGTCTGGAAGGCGGGCGTCTGGCCGGCGGCGGGCAGCAGGTCGGCGATGTTGGCAGGTGAGCTGTTTTGGAGCACATGCGGAAAAGCATTGACCGTGCCGGAGATGAGCACCGGCCCGCCCCCCATCGTGGAGATGTAATTCTGCGGATTGGTGGCCGGGACGTTGGGGATGGCCCAGGCGCCCTGCCCGCGGGTGAGGTAGCCCATCGTCTGGTATTCAAAGCCGCCCCAGCCGTAGTTGACGGTGTTGTTGCCGTAGGTCCCCGTACTCAAGACCGACTCTGGCGCTCCGTTACGGGCCGAGATATGCCACGCCGAGATCCGCGCACGCGGCGGCGTCGTTGGGGCGGGGCCGAGAGAGCCGTTTCTGAGCAGGTTGCTCTCGATGGCGGTCGCCGAGGCGAATGTCCAGCAGTCGTTGAAGATGCCCTGATCCAGGATGTCCGGCACCCAGGCGACCGTGCCGCTGCCGCTGGCCACGGCGCGGAGATCGTAGGCGGACGGGAGCGACTGGGCCGACGCCACCGACGCCAACAGGGCCGCACATCCGGCGATGCTCACGACCATGCCCCGGATGATCCGCCCGCAGCGGCGCCGCCGCACGACGGCCGCCGCCGCCAGGCCGGCCAGCGCGAGCACGATCGCCGACGGCTCCGGCACCGCCACCACCCGCATCGCCACCTGGAAGTCCTGATAGAACCAGTTCGAGGCGTCGAAGGGCAGGATGTGGACGCCCGGCGGTGGCAGGTGGCCGGCGATGTTGCCGTCGCTCGGGAAGCCGGTCGGGTCGAGGTCCAGCGTGTCGAAGATCGCCGGCGTGTTGTCGTGGCTCGAGATCACGAGCGGAATCGTTCCCGACGCGGTGACGTAGTTTTGGCCGAGCCACATCACGACATGCAGAATGCCATCGTGCGGATTGCCGATGTAAAGAAGGTCGCCCGTCTGGAACTGCGACACGAGCGAGTCGAGCGAATTGGCGCCATTGATCACCGCCCGGCCGAAGTTGGGGCCGTAGAAAAACTGCGGCTGGATCGGGTTGCCCGAGGAATCGAGAACGGTCGCCGTGGCCGTGCCGCCGACCGTGGGGTTCGGCTCGGCGCCAAACTCGATCTGGTTTGGCGTGCCCGAGTGCATCTGGATGCCGAGGGCGAGGTTGTAGACATAGGCTGTGAAGTCGGTGCAGTCGATACCCGTGGTGGGTTTGCCGTAGGCGGCGAAATAAGGATTGGGCGTGGTGCCCGACTGGTTGTTGGCGAGCTGCCACGACGACTGCAGCGCCGTTCCCGTGCTCACGGCGCCCCAGGGAAACCCCGTGCCGCTCGTGACCTGGGCCGGATCGAAGTTCGGCAGGTGGAGGTGCTGGTAGGGCGTGCCAGCCTGGAGCAGGACGTTCGCCGCCGCCAGGATCCGCTGCCGCTGCCAGGTCGTCGGATCGACGCCGCCAGGCACCGCGTTCATGGTCACGTTGAGCACCGGCGCGCCGCGGTCGTATTGGAGCGCCGTCACCGCGGAACCCGAGCCGATCGTGGCCGACGAGTAGAGCTGTGGATTGAGCGGGCCGTAGGGATAATTCGAACCGGAGTAGACTGTCGGGAAATACCAGTCAGCCATGCGCGGCGACGTGTTGGCGTCGATTTTCGCCTGCCGCGTCGCGAAGTCGGTCGTCCACGAGCCGATCGCGGAGTCGAGCGCGATCGAGAAGGGGGACGTGTAGCCGCTCTGGGCGGCGGCGCTCCCGCCGCCGACCGTCGCCAGGCCGAGGCTCACCGCGGCGCACAAAGCAGTGATGGATCGCCCTTTCATCGCATGCATCTCCTGATTGACACGAGGCTGCTTCCCTGGTCACCGACACGCCTGCGGCGCCGCCACATGACGACGCCACCACAGGCCAGCCCAACGCTGGCCATCCAACAGCCGGGAGGTTCTGGAACGACATATGCGGTCGTCACCCCGATCTGACCGTTTTCCAGGTCGTACATCACGCTGTTGGTCAGGAAGAAGCCGAGCCCCAGCGTGGTCGTGGGTGCATCGGTCCCTGAGGAATACACCGGGAACACCCAGGGGGGATACCCGTAGGATGTCACGGTGTCGAACGACTCGAGCGGCGGCGCGTACGAAAACCCGCCTGCCGTGCCGGTCACCGCGAGCGTGGCGCCGACGCTCAGATAATCTGTGAGACTCCCGTTCATGGTTCCTGTGGAAATCGCATTCACCGTCTGCAGGGCTTCGAGCGTTGCCGGGTCTGGCCGCAGGTTGTTGGTCGGGGTGCCGGTGTCGAACAGCGCGGGGGCGGACCAGGCGACGGCGGCGGTGCCCGACTGCACTGCCAGATTCATGACGACCGCATTTTTAGCCGACGACGCGGCGTTGCTCACTGGAAAGGGGGCGGTGCCCGATATCCAGTTGTAGACGGCCGCGTTGGTGCCCGAGGTGAAGCCGCTGCGAAGGGTGGCGTCGAGCCCGAGCACGACGGCCGGCGTCGCGGAGGACGGTCCGTTCCCCGCCACCACCCAGCCCGTGGTCGTCGCCTGCCCGAAGATGCTCCCGATGGCGACGCTGCCCGAGACCAGCGACGTGAACGATCCCGCGCCGAAGATGCCGCAATATGGGGCCATGAACGCCGGAGTGTTCACCGGCGTTGCAGTGGCGGAATTCGTCCCGGAAAAGGTGCCCGTGACGCTCCCCATCCGGAAGCCGCCGCCGCCCGCGTCGAGCGAAACGACAGGCGCCGTGGCCGAGCCCGATGCGTAGAACTGGATGCTGTTGACGGTGACCACGTCATAGACGAAGCCGTTGTCAACGTATTGCTCCACGACCCCGGTCGCGAGCGTGCCTGACACCGTCGTACTCGCCAGCACCGTCTGGGATGCCTCGAAGATCTGGGATCCGGTGTCGAACATGTAGGGAAACGCCGGGCCGCCGTTGACGCCCACGTAGATCTCGAATCGTTGGGATGTCTGAGTGAGCGGGATCACGACGGGCTGCTGGGCGTGGGCGACACCCGTGCCGGCCAGGCCGGCCAGCGCCACCAACATGCAGCCCGGGGCCCCGAGCTGCCGACGGCGATGCCGCGCCGCTCCCCATGCCGTGCAGGCGATGGCCGCGAGCGCCAGGGCGAGTGTCGAGGGCTCGGGCACGGCCACGGGCACGAGCCGCGTGCCCGCGAAGCCGCCTTCGCCAAGGTAGGTCGTGCCGGCGTCGGAGTAGAAGGCGATTTGCGCGAGGCTGCCTGTCGCCGTGCCGGTGGCGATGTTCAGGAAGTCGTTCGCCAGGGAATAGTGCCAGATCGAGAGCTGCCCGCCGAGCGAGAGCGAACTGAAACCGAGGCTGGAGTCGCCGAGAAAGTCGATCACCGAGGTGCTGCCGGTCACGGCGAGCGGCCCGAAGGGCTGCACGAGGCTGGTCGCCGTCCGGAGCGTGCCGCCCTGAAGTGAGACGGCCGCGGTCTCGCGCACGCCCTGCGTTTGGCCGAGGGCGAGCACGCCGCCCTGGTTGAGGAAGAGATACTCTGCACCGGCGAGCGCCGCCGCCGTGCCCGTCGTCGCGAGCGTGCCCGAGTTCACGGTGACGGGGCCCGCGAACGTATTCGCTCCGTAGAGCGGCTCGAGCTGCGTGGTGCCGACGCCCGCGAACGTATTCGCTCCGTAGAGCGGCTCGAGCTGCGTGGTGCCGACGCCAGCCTGCACCAGGCCGAGCGTGCCCGTGAGCGTCGTGGAGAACGGATACACTGAGTTGGTGCCCGATCCCGCGGCGTACTGCTGCGTGAACTGCACCGTCGCATTCCCCGCGCCGCCCGTGAAGACCCGCGCGCCGATATCCGCGCCACTCGTGCCCGGCCCCGAGCCGATCACGACGGTGCCCGTCGAGCCGAAGTCCTGCGCGATCACGAGCGCCGCGTCGGTGCCGCTTGTGCCGTTGAAGCCGCCCAGAGTGAGCCGCGAACCGCTCAGAAGCGCGAGCGTGGCGACGTCGCCGGCATTCTGGCCGACCGTCACGACCGTCGTGCCCTGCTCCATCGCGCCGGAGGCCAATGCGAGTGTGCCCAAGTTGACGGTCGTCAGCCCCGAGTAGTAGCTCGTGCCGGTGAGCATGAGGGTGCCAGCGCCGGTCTTGATGAGGCCGCCATTGACGTTCGGATCGGTCGCCTTGGCCGACACGGTGGGATCGGCCACGTTTCCCGCGCCGCCCAGATTGCCGATCGCAAGCGTTTGGCCGGCAGTCACTTGGAACGTCGTGTCAACGCCCACGAAGAGGTCGCTGCCGTAGGCCGAGCCGTTCACCCAGCCGCTCCCGGACGCGAC
>RFPF01000198.1 GCA_009926295.1 Planctomycetia bacterium | reverse complement strand
GGATGAGGATCCCCGCGCCGTCGCCGGTGAGCGGGTCGCAGCCGCAGGCGCCGCGGTGCGTGGAACGTCAGGCGTGGGCCACGATCGGCTCGTCGGCGGCGACGTCGTTGGCGTGGCCTCGCAGCAGTTCGACGAACCGCCGCGCCGTCGGAGGAAGCGGCTTGCCGCGGGCGTGGATGATGCCCAGCGGCCGCACCAGCTCCTCCCCGGCGACCCGGACGGTCGTGAGCGTGCCGGCCGCGACCTCGCGGCCGAGCGTCGGTTCCGGCAGCAACGCGACACCCGCGTCGATCTCGACGGCCCGCTTGATGGTTTCGATGTTGTCGAACTCCATGACCACCGTCGGCTCCGCGTCGTGCGCCGCGAGCGCCCGGTCGATCTCGTGCCGAATGACGAGATCAGGATCGAACGCCACCAGCCGCTGGCCGTGCAGCTCATCGAGCGCGATCTGGACCCGTCCGGCGAGCGGATTGCCGGGGGCGCAGACGAGCACGATCGGCTCCTCGCGCCACGGCTCGGCTTCGACGGTCCGCGTGCTGCGGGGATAACTGACGATGCCGATGTCGGCCTGCCCCTCCTCCACCGACTCGAGCACGCGGTCGGGATGGAGGTACTCGAGCCGGACGTTCGCCTTGGGATGGCGGCTCATGAACTCCTGCACGTACCGGCTCATGTGGTGGAGGCCTACGGAGTAGATCGCGGCGACGCGCACGCGGCCGGCCACCTCCTCGCGGAGCGTCCGCACCTCGTCCTCGAGCGCGTCGTACTGGGCGATCACCCGGCGACACCCGTCGAAGAACACCTGCCCCTCGCGGGTCGGCACGAGCGGCCGCTTCGACCGCTCGATGAGCTGCACCCCGAGCCGGCTCTCCAACTGGCTGACGACCTGACTGGCACCCGACTGCGAAATCTGGTTGTCCTCGGCCGCGCGAGAGAAACTGCGGCGAGTCACGATGTCGCAGAAGATTTTCAGAGACTTGAGATTCATGCAAACCCGCAGAAGGAACGGGCCCGAACCGTCGCCGACCGCCCTCCGTGATCAAAAATATGAATGATGCCGCCATACATCATTCGTAAAACGAATACAGCCTAGCGGGCTGGGGGCGGCCGTCAAGTCGCGCAGCGCGCCGATTTCCGGCCCTGCCTACGCCCGGACCGTACGGGTCATCCGCCAGGAGACCGCCGCGGGCGCGGCGAGCCCGATCGACCAGGCATCCGCGATTCCCGTGCCCGCCGCCCTGAGCCGCAGCGTGTAGGCCCCTGCGAGGTTCGTGCGGGGCACGTTCGATATCGTGAAGGTGCGGCCGTCGGTGGTCGTGATCCGACCGCCGGCGAGCGACACCGCCGCACGTCCGCGCACGAGCGTGAAATCGTCGAGCGTCACGCCCGTCACGGCCCGGTTGAACGTGACCACGAACGTCGTCACCGACCTGGCCGTCGCCGCGGCGACGGCGCGAAAGCCCGCGGTCAACGGCACCCGCGGCACGGCCGGTGGCGCGGGAACCGGCTGCGGCGACGGACTCGGCGACGGCGCCACCGGTGTCGCCGGCAGGCCGTCCACGGGCACCACGCGGTAATCGCCGCGAGCCGGATCGACGAGCACCGGCCGCACGGTGTTGATGACGTTGCGGGCCCCGACGTCCGCGGCGAGCCCGGGCTGCTCGATGCCGAGGGAATGGCCGGGCGGCCCGTTCCAGATCACGTTGCCGTAGATCTGCAGGCCGTCGTCGGCGCGGGCGGGGGACGGGATGTTCGACCCGGCCGACGGCGTCCGTGGCGCCGCCACCGCAAACTGCTGCCACTGGCTCCGGTAGCCGTCGGGGTTGAGCACGACGTTGTCGCGGATCACGACGTTCCTGTTGGGAATCGGCTCCTCGCGGCCCGGTACGTTCGTCCCCCAGCCACCCTGGGCGAGATACGTCGTGCACTTCGCCCGGTCGCCGTCGCACGACCGTGACCCGAAGCCGACCTCGATCACGTGGCTCCGAGCACCGACGCGATACAGGGTGTTGTTCGCCATCACGATGTTCTCACCCCCGTTGACGCCGATGCCGGCCCCCTGCGTGTCGTGGATCACGTTGTCGGTGAAGGTGATGTCGGAAGCCTCGTAGCGCAGCCACGGCGCCGTCATGAACTCGAAGCCGGTGCCCTGGCCCGCCGTGAAGCCACCGGTGCCGGCGTCGAAGAATTCGTTGCCCATGATCGTGAGCGACGCGGAGCCACCCTTCGCATACATCGCCCAGTCGCCGGAACGGTGGATGCGGCTGCCGACCACGTGGCCGTATTGCACGGCGACGAAGTCCACCGCGTTGTCCCAGGCCCCCGAGATATCGCAGCGCTCGATGTACACGTGCTGGCACTGGTTCATCTTCAGCGTTTCCTGCGGCACGGCGTAGGTGGCGATCGTGCCGGTGCCGCGCACGGTGGTGTCGCGGAGAAGCACGTTGGTGCAGGCCTCGAAGTGGAGCACGTCGCCACCGCCGGCGGAGATGTCGAGGCCCTCGAACGCGAGATGCCGGCAGCCGAACACGTTCACCGCCGGCAGCCGCGCCGTGCCCGGGCCGTCGGCCGCGCGGACGATGATCGGGGCGGCCAGGGTGCCG
This sequence comes from Planctomycetia bacterium, assembly GCA_009926295.1. Lineage (GTDB taxonomy): Bacteria > Planctomycetota > Planctomycetia > Pirellulales > UBA1268 > RGVT01. The sequence continues at coordinate 3,280 of RFPF01000198.1, read as the reverse complement.
AGCCGATTTTCCCAGTAGTTGGGCACTGCCGACTCGGGGTAGGTGCCGGCCACGAGGTTGATCCGGACACCTTGCGAAAGCGCGACGCCCGCTGGCACCCTCTGCCAGGCCTCGGAGAGCGATCGCACCGCCTCGGCCCGCGACCCGCCGCCGCGGGCGTCGTTGCCGGCGGCCGGATCGACCCAGATCTCGGCGAGCGTCGGCGAACCGAGGTCGTAGGCCGGCAGTCGTGGATTGGCCGCCGCCCCGACGGTCAGGGCCAGCCGGCCCTCGAGTCGCTCGCAGGCGCAGGCAAAAGTTCGCGGTTTCGATCGCATGGCAGAAGCCTCCCCGGGCCACGTCGAAGGCTCTCGCCGTGCGAGTCCGTGTGGCGCCGCCCGACTCCGTCTTGCCCCTGCCGCCTGAATGCTACGGACCCCGGCAACCCCCGCTGGCCGGCGACGTTGGCATCCCGTCCGAAGCCCGGAACGACCCCGGGCTTCCCAGCCTGCCGAGCCCATGCATTTCCCCCAGGCAGAAAAGCATGCACGACCGGCACGACCGGAACCGATTCTGATGGAGGATCGTCATGCGCGCCCGCCCCGCCATCGCCGTCGTGGTTGCCACCGCGGGCTTCCTCGCCTTCGCGGCCGAAAACCGTCCCGCACGCGTCTGCGCAGCGTCGTTCGAAGAGGCGGTGGAGCCCGCGCAGTACCTCGAGGAGGCGCTCACCCACGAGGATCCGGAGCAGGAGGCCCGGCTGCGGGCGCTGGTGGATGCGATGGTCGCCGCGCGGCTCGCCGGTATTCCGCGGCCGCGCTACATCCCGATGACCGACCTCGCACCGCCCAAGGGGCTGATCCTCCTCAAGACCGAGCCACGCCGCGGCGAGTTCCCCTTCGCGATGGCCCTCGGCGGCTACATGCAGCTGCGCTGGTTCGAGTTCGCCCGCGACGCCACGGAGTGGACGGACGCCGCCGGGATGGTCCGACCGATCGAAAACATCAACACCTTCAACATCAACCGCTTCCTGCTCTCGTTCCACGGCCACGTGCTCGACGAGCGGCTGGTCTACAACTTCGCCCTCTTCGGCACGACCAACGTGGGCATCCGCTCCGGTGTCGTGCCGATCGGCCTCCTCGGCTGGAAGTTCGACGAGGCGGCCACGGTGGGCGGCGGCATGACGATCGTGCCGGGCTCGCGGGAGTGGGTCGACACGACGCCCTGGACGCTGGGCGTGGATCGCAGCATGGCCAACACGTTCTTCCGCCCCGGCTTCAGCCCCGGCGTCGCCTCGATCGGCTCGCTCTTCGACAAGACCCTCCACTACCAGGCCGGCGTCTGGAACGCGATCGACGGCGGCACGTCCGGCGTCCTCCGGCGGGGCACCTCGATGGCCTGGGCCGGCAACACGTGGTGGGAGCCGCTCGGCCCCTTCGGCCTCGGTGCGTCCGACATGGAGCACCATGACGCGCCGGTGATCCGGCTCGGCTGCAGCGGCGTCTACGCGCCGACGTACGCCCTGCCGATTCCGGGCGCGAATCCCGAAGACACGATCGTGCGGCTCTCCGACGGCACGCCGCTCGCGGAGGACGATGCGCTGGGTCCGAGCACCCGCGTCAACCGCTTTCTGTACCAGCTTGCCACGGTCGACGCGGCCTGGAAGTGGCGGGGGGTCGGCCTGTTCGGGGAATACTACTGGAGGCTCCTCGACGACTTCCGCGGCACCGGCACCTTCTCGCGTTCGAGCATCTTCGACCAGGGCGGCGTGGGCTACCTGTCGTGGTGCTTCGTGCCGCGGACGTACGAGGCCTATGCCCGATCGAGTTTCGTCACCGGACCCTACGGCACCGGGCAGGAGTACGGCGGCGGACTCAACTGGTATCTCAAGCGGTCGCGGCAGGCGAGGCTCACGCTCGAGGCGATTTACATGAACAAGAACCCCGCCCAGAACTTCCTCTACCCCTACCGCGCCGGCTACACGGGCACGGCCATTCAGACGCAGATGTTCGTGATGTTCTAAAGGAACACGCCAGTCCTGAAACTACGACCCGATGACTTCAACGGCTGCGCAGGCTCCCGGGATACCGGCCGTGACGAATCGACGCAGCACATCAAAAACTTTTGTCCGGGACGCTTTTTTGGTCCGCGGGATTCCGCCCCATTGTCGCCTGTTCACGTGAGCGACCGTTTTCTATCCTCATCGCATGGAGAAATCGGTTGATCCCCGTATGACGCCACGAGACTGCGTCTACACGGTCCTGACGGGTGATTACGAGATCCTGAACGAGCAACCGATCGCGCAAAACAGCGACTGGGATTTCATCTGCCTCACGGACTCCCCGACGCTGCGAAGCGATTCCTGGCAGATTCGCCGCGTGCCGATGGCGTTCGGGATGGATCCGATCCGCGGTCAGCGGATTCTCAAGATCCTGCCGCACGAATACCTGGGCGACTTCGATCGCTCGTTGTACATCGACAACACCGTCATTCTCAGGGCACAGCCCGAGGCAATCCAGGAGGGTTGCTTCGCCGGTGCGGAGATCGGTCTTTTCTCCCACAGTTTCCGCGCCAGCCTGCAGGATGAATTTCTCGAGGTTGCCCGGCATGGACTCGACGATCAGATGCGTGTGCTCGAGCAGCTGAACCACTACGCGATCGCCTGCCCTGACCTGCTTGAAGAGCGCCCCTACTGGACCGGCATCGTGTGGCGCGACCATCGCAGCCGGAACGTCCGCTGCGCGATGGAACACTGGCGGAACCATGTGCTGCGATACTCACGACGTGACCAGCTTTCCGTGAACCTCGCGCTGCGGCTTGCCGGCGTGACGCCCTCGCTTGTTCACCATGACAACCACGAGACCTGGTACCACCGGTGGCCGCTGCGAAACTCGCGGCGGAATGGTCCCGAGACGCAGCCGCTCGTGCAACTTGCGCCGCCGCACGCACGATTCGCGGCCTTGCAGGCGCAACTCGACAAGGAGCGGGCGACCGTCGCCGCCCTCTCGCACCAGATTCGCCAACTGCACGACGAACAGCGGTGTGCCAGGCAACGCTCCAGGTCGCGGAGAATCCGCCCCTGGAAATGGCTCACGCACACCCTGCGCCGGCTGGCACCTCGCCCACGCGTTGGGCCGGATCCACCCACGTCCATGCCGCTCCGGCCGGCGGCTCTGCCGCTCGTGCAACCGGGTACGGTCTGTTCGTTCGCGGCACCTCCTGGTCTGGGCCAGTTCTTCGATCAGCACGGCTACTACGGGCCGGTTCGCGTCTTCACCGAGGACCAGTGCCGACTCGTGCT
>RFPF01000197.1 GCA_009926295.1 Planctomycetia bacterium | reverse complement strand
GCGGGACCGAGGGTTCCCATCCAGAATAGCACCGCGATGGTTCTCTCCGTACCACGGGGATTGTCGCGGATTCGGAGAGGTGGCAGAGTGGTCGAATGCGCGTCTTTGCTAAAGACGTGTCCGGTCAAAAGCTGGACCGCGGGTTCGAATCCCGCCCTCTCCGTTGGTTGGGTGCACTGTCCGTCGCCATCATCACCAGCATGAACATCCTCGTCACGGGCGGCGCCGGATTCATCGGGAGCCACCTTGCCGCCGGACATCGGGTGGCAGTCATCGACGACCTGTCGAGCGGCGTGCGGGACAATCTGCCATCCGACGTGCCGCTGCACGTCGTCGACATCGTCGACGGCACCGCTGTGCGGGCCGTTTTCGAGCGTGAGCGGCCCGAGGCGGTCTGCCACCAGGCCGCCCAGATGTCGGTGAGCCGGTCGGTTCGTGAGCCGCTCTTCGACGCCCAGGTGAACTGCATCGGCCTGATCAACGTGCTCGACGCCGCCGTGGCGACCGCCTGCCGCAGGTTCGTCTTCGCCTCCAGCGGCGGCGTGCTCTACGGCGACGTCACGGCGCCGGCGCCGGAGACGACGCCCGCCAACCCGGTGAGCCCCTACGGGATCACGAAGTGGGTCGGTGAGCGGTACCTCGAATTTTACGCGCGGGAGCACGGGCTTACGTCCGTCGCCCTCCGCTACTCCAACGTGTACGGCCCGCGGCAGAATCCGCATGGTGAGGCGGGAGTGGTGGCGATCTTTTCGAAGAAGCTGCTCGCCGGCGAACCGGCCAGCATCAACGGTGACGGCCGCTACGTCCGTGATTACGTCTACGGCGTCGACGTCGCGGCGGCGAACGTCGCCGCCCTCACTCGCCCCCTTCCCGGCGTGTGTGCGGGAACCCTCACGAGCCTGAACATCGGCACCGGGATCGGCACCGACGTGAACGAACTCGAGGCGGTCGTGCGGGCGGAGGTCACCCGCGTGCGCGCGGCCCGCGGGCATGCCGGCGGTCCACCCGCCCCGGTCCATGGCCCGGCCCGCGCCGGCGACCTGCGGTCGAATCTCGTCTCGGCGGCGAGGGCGGCGGAGGTGCTCGGCTGGCGACCCACGATCGCGTTCGCCGCCGGCGTCGCCAAAACGGTCGACTGGTTCGCCGACCGCGTGTGACGGTCATTCGGCGGGCGGCTCGAGCCCCGCGGTCGCGCCGCCGCAGATCCGCCTCATCAGCGCGGGCGAGGCGAGGTAGTGCTGGAAACCGTGCGTACGGCCGACCACGCTCGCCGCGTCGAGGCTCGAATACTCCAGCGACGGGGGCACCCATGACCGCCGCATCCCCACGTAGCCGAGCGCGTCGGCCCGCAGGCTTGAGTCGAGCAGCGGAAAGAATCGCAGTGCGTCGTCGGAGGAGTTCGTGAGGAGCGTCAGGCGGTCGAGGCAGTCGACCGCCTCCCGGTAGGGTCCGCGCGGGGCGAGGGCGTCGCAGCGGATGGCCGCGGCGATGAAGACCACGTTCACCGCGCCCTGCCGATCCGTCCACGGATGCACGTTGCCGGTGCCCGAACGCTCCGCCGCGACGAGGTCCTCGAAGGCCTGGAGCGTGATGATCGCGCCGTAGCTGTAGCCGACGATGCCGACTGGCCGCCCGCAATCGAACTGCCCGAGCAGCCAGGCGAGATAGTGCCCCTCGCAGAAGGCGCGGTCGTACTTCGCGCGGCCGTCCTTGAGCAGGATTCCCTGCCGCTCGCTCGGCCACGAATAGACGATGGTGCGTACCCCGCAGCCGCTGCAGGCCGACGTCCGCCTCGCGAGTTCGAGCCCCTGCTGCCTGGCCTCACCGCGTGTGTAGCGATTGCCATGGATGAAGATCATCACCGGCTGCAGCGGGTCGGCGAGCAGGCTTCCGAGGTCGGATCGTTGCCACGCACACGAGTCGGAATCGAGCCGCTCCACACTGAAGTTCACCGCCTCCGGCAGCCGGCAGGCGCCCGGCAGGCCGCGGGTGCTCACCACCCAGACATCGGGTGGGGCGGCGGGGCACGCCGGCTCGGCAGCCTGCAGCCGGCGTGGATTCCACATCGCGATGCACACCGTCGCCAGCGCCAGCACCCAGGCGACGATACGGCAGACGCGGCGGATCGGTGTGGCATCCATGTCCGAGGTTTCACCGGCATGCCGCCCCGGTCCGGCCAGCCCGTGGCGGAGGAGCGACGAGAAAACCTAGCATGAGAACGCGGGGAACGCGGTCGCCTGGCGGCCGGACGCCAACGGGCCGGCGGCTGCCCAGATGCGGGAATCGGCGCCGTCGTCACCATCGGTACCGGCAGCGGTGCGCCCCTTCCCCGTGCATCTCCGCACGGCGCGAAATCGTGGGCTACGTTTGAGACGCGTCGGCCCGGCCGACGCGGTCCGTCTGCCCGGTCGCCCCCCGACCACCAACCGCCGTGGAGTTCCCACCATGTCCCGTTCCGTTTGCCTGGCACTCGTCCTCTTGAGCCTCGCGGCTGCGCCCGGCTGCAGCAGCTGTTTCGGTGGATCCAATTCCTGCCGTCGTCCATCGTTCATGGAGTTCCGCTCGCCCTGCTCTTCGCGGGCTCCCGCGGCGGCTCCGGCGTGCGGCGCCCCGGCCTGCGGCGCGCCGGCCTGCGATCCGTGCCAGTCGGCGGCCCCGTGCTGCGACGAGGGTGGCATGATCTCGACGCCCGCGGCGGCTCCGGTGGTGCACGAACAGGGCACCTTCAGCTGATCATCCGTCCGGCCCCTCCGGTGATGCGCCGCTCTTGCCGGCCACGCATCGGGCGAGCGGCACGTCGTGTGCCCGCTCCCGATTCGAGCGGCTCGTCACCGGGGGGGCGGGCCTTATAATCGACGGCTTCGCCCCATCGGGTCGAGTGGAGCCGCCATGTTCGATTCCCTGTCCGCATCGCTCACGTCCGCGCTCTCCGCCTTCCGCGGACGGGGCCGCCTCACCGAGGCGAACATGCGGGAGGGGCTCGCCGGGGTGCGGACCGCGCTCCTCGAGGCCGACGTCGCCTACGACGTGGCCGACCGCTTCCTCGAGCGCGTCACGGCCGACGCCGTCGGGGCGAAGGTGCTCGATTCGCTCGATCCGGCCCAGCAGCTCGTGGGCATCGTGCACCGCGAGCTCGTCGATCTCATGGGCCCGGTGGACCACTCGCTCCACCTCGAGACCGGCCGCACCACGATCCTGATGCTCTGCGGACTGCAGGGCTCCGGCAAGACGACCTCCTGCGCGAAGCTCGCCAGGAAGATTCTCGGTCAGGGCCGCGGCGTGCTGCTGGTTGCCGCCGATCTCCAGCGGCCCGCAGCCATCGAGCAACTGGTCGTCCTCGGGCGGCAGCTGGCCGTGCCGGTGCACGTTCCCGACGGCGTCTCCGATCCCGTCGCCGTCTGCCAGGCCGGCGTCGCCCGCGCGCGGCAGGAGGGCATCTCGGCGGTGATCCTCGACACCGCGGGCCGCCTCTCGATCGACGAGGCCCTGATGAAGGAGCTGTCTCGCATCGACCGCACGGTCGGGCCCGACCAGGTCTACCTCGTCGTCGACGCGATGACCGGCCAGGACGCGGTCCGCAGTGCCGCGGCCTTCAACGACGCCCTGGAACTCGACGGCGTCATCATGACGAAACTCGACGGCGATGCCCGCGGCGGTGCGGCCCTGTCCGTCAAGGACGTGACGGGCGTGCCGATCAAGTTCATCGGCACTGGCGAGCAGATCGAGGCCCTTGAAGACTTCCATCCCGATCGCATGGCAGGGCGGATCCTCGGCATGGGCGATGTCGTGTCGCTCGTCGAGGAGGCTCAGCGGAAGTTCGACCAGGAGGAGATGCGGAAGCAGGAGGAGCGGCTCCAGGCGGGCGAGTTCACGCTCGAGGACTTCAAGAAGATGCTGCTGCAGACCCGTCGCCTCGGCCCTCTCGGCAAGGTGCTCGGCATGATCCCGGGCATGGGCGGCATGCAGGAGATGCTCGGCAATGCCGACCTCGACAAGGACATGAACCGGCTCTTCGGCATCATCGATTCGATGACGCCGGGGGAGCGGCGCAATCCGTCGCGCGTGATCGACCAGCAGCGACGACGCCGGATCGCGGCCGGCGCGGGCGTACCTCCAGCGGAGGTGAGCGACCTCGTCAAGCAGTTCGACGGCATGGCGGCGATGATGAAGGGCATGGCGGGGCTCGGCATGCGCGACCGCATGCGCGAGGTGCAGAAACTTCAGGCGGGCCTCACGAACCCGGCCGCCCGCCTCGCCCGCCCCAAGGGCGACACCGGCAAGCGGCTCACCGCCGACGAGCGCCGCAAGCTCAAGAAGCAGCGCGAGAAAGACGCCCGCCGCAAGAAACGCGGCGGCGCGTGAACTTGTAGGACAGGCTTCAACCTGTCATGCATGGCTCCTCGCGCCCAATCCGGCTTCGGGTTACCCCTGCCGCTCGAGACGGCGTATGTGACCAGCGCAGGCAGGAAGCCCAAGTGGAGGCGCGCCCGCCGACGCAGGCACATCCCGAGCGAGCGGAGGCCAGGATGGCCGCAGTGAGCGTCCGGCGAGACGGTACGGGGTAACCCCGAGCCGGCACGCACGCATTCAAGGAGAGACGCCGGCGGGCGGGATTACGTGCCGCATTTCGCCGGAAAAACGCGTTCCGAGGGGTGGGCTTGGGTTTGGGCGGCGGCGCGGTACGTTAAAGGGCTCGATTTTCCACACGCGAGGAGTTCCAGACCGTGGCAGTGGCGATACGGATGAAGCGGATGGGCCGGAAGAACCGGGCCTTCTACAGGATTTGTGCGACCGACAAGCGCAGTCCGCGGGATGGCCGCGAGATCGAGGTGATCGGCACCTACGATCCATACATCCCCGACACCGACGCCCGTTGCGCCCTCGACGGCGCCCGCCTGCAGTACTGGCTCTCGGTCGGCGCGCAGCCGAGTCCGACGGTGCGGGTGCTGATCAAGAAGTACGGCCCCGCCGGCACGCGGCTGAAGGAGATGGAAGCCGCCCGCGCGAAACTCGCGTTGCCGCGGGTCATTCCCGATCCGGGCCCGCCGGCTTTCGTGCCCGAGGTCAAGGCGGAACCCGTCGCCGACGCGACTGCGGCCGAACCCGCGGCAGCCGAGGCCCCGGTGGAGGCGGTCACAGAGGCGGCCGGCGAGCCGGCCACCGGAGCGGAGCCCGCCGCCGGCTGAGCGAGTTTCCCGCTCTGCCCCGCGGTCCCTCGACCGCGGGCAGCGAACGTCCTCCGCGGACCACGATCCCTCCGATGCGCATCGATATCCTCACGCTGTTCCCCGAGATGTTCGCGAGCTTCCTCGATGGGAGCCTGCTCGGAGCGGCGCGGTCCGGCGGCCTGATCGACGTGCGTGTGACGAACATCCGCGATTTCGCCACGGGCGTTCACCGGCAGGTCGACGACCGGCCGTTCGGCGGCGGGCCGGGCATGCTGCTGATGCCGGGGCCGGTGGTCGAGTGCGTGGAGAGCGTGCAGCGGGATGGTGCCGGACCGGGGCATGTCGTGATGCTCACGCCAGGCGGCCGCCGGCTCGATCAGTCGGTCGTCGAGGAACTCTCCCGGCTCGAGCGACTGGTGCTCGTGTGCGGCCGCTACGAGGGATTCGACGACCGCGTCCGCCAAACGCTCCAGCCCGACGAGATCTCGATCGGCGATTTCGTCCTCTCCGGCGGCGAAGTGGCGGCGATGGTGGTCGTCGATGCGGTCGCCCGCCTTCAGCCGGGCGTGCTCGGCGACGCCGAGAGCGCCCGCCAGGACTCTTTTTCCGGAGCAGAGCGGCTCGTGGAAGGCCCCCAATACACGCGGCCGCGGGAGTTCCGCGGCCTGTCGGTGCCCGAGGTTCTGCTTTCGGGCGACCATCGGCGAATCGCCGAGTG
>RFPF01000196.1 GCA_009926295.1 Planctomycetia bacterium | reverse complement strand
CGTGGGAGTGATCGTGTATCTCGCGCTCACCGTGAAGGCGATCGCGCTCTCGCAGCGGCAGAGCAACTTCATCGACAGCGTCACGCACGAACTCAAGAGCCCGCTGGCATCGCTCAAGCTCTACCTGCAGACGCTCACCCGCCGCAGCGTGCCAGCGGAGCAGCAGGCCGATTTCCACCGCTTCATGCTCGAGGACGTGGAGCGGCTCGACACCCTGATCGACCATCTGCTCGACGCCGCCAAGACGCTCCAGCGTCGGCCATCGGTGGGGGGGGAAGTCGTGCCGCTCGTGCCGGTGCTCGAGCGGGCCTGTGCGACCGCGGTTCAGCGGCACGGCGTGCCACCCGGGCGGGTCCGGCTCGTCCTCGATCCGGACGGTGGTCCGCTCACCGTCCGAGCCCGCGAGGCTGATCTCGAGATCGTGTTCCGCAACCTCGTCGACAACGCGGTGAAGTATTCGCTGCCCGAGCCCGAGGTGACGGTGACCGCGGCGGCGACGCCCGGCGGCCGCGTGCGGGTGCGGGTGGCCGACAACGGCCCCGGGATCCCCGTTTCCAAGCGGACGCACGTCTTCGGCCGGTTCGTACGGCTGGGAAGTGAACTCGAGCGGTCCACGCCCGGCACGGGACTCGGCCTGTTTCTCGTCAAGTCGCTCGTCCGCCAGATGCGGGGGCGGGTCGAAGCCCGAGGCCGCCTGCCGCCGCCGGGCACGGTGTTCGAAGTCGACCTGCCCGCGGGGTAGGGCGTCCTCTTTTTCGCCGGCGTTTGCTTGCTCTAATCGCGGCATGCACACCACCCACTCCGCTCCCGGGGCAGCCCGGCCCACCGGCGACGTCGTGCCGATCCGGCGGGTGCTCGTCAGCGTGTTCGACAAGACGGGACTCGACCGCCTCGCCGCCGGGCTCAAGGCGGCGGGTGTTCGCGTCGTGAGCACGGGAGGCACGAGCGCGGCCCTGGCCGGATACGGCGTCGCGGTCGAGGACGTCTCCGCGATCACCGGCTTTCCCGAGGTGCTCGACGGCCGCGTGAAGACGCTCCACCCCAACATCTTCGCGGGCATCCTCGCCCGCGGCGATCGGCCCGACGACCTCGAAGTGCTCGCCGATCACGACATCGAGCGCTTCGATGCGGTGATCGTGAACCTCTACGACTTCGGCAGCGTGATCGCCAAGCCCGCCTGCCCGCCTGCCGAGGCGATCGAGCTCATCGACATCGGTGGTCCGAGCCTCGTTCGCGCCGCGGCGAAGAACCACGCCTTCTCGGCCGTCGTGACGAGCCCGGCGCAATACGACGATTTCCTGGCTGCCCTCGCCCGCGGCGGAACCACGCTCGCCGAGCGGTGCCTCCTCGCCGCCCGGGCGTTCGAGCACACGGCCGGCTACGACACCGTCATCGCCCGCTGGATGGCCGGGCACGCGGGGCTCGTGGCGGAGCCTGGCGCAGCCCCGGCGGGCGGGGAGCCGTCGCACGAGCCTCCGCTCGCCGTCCGCTTCTCGCTCGATCTGGAGCGCCGGCTTCCCCTGCGCTACGGAGAGAATCCACACCAGTCGGCCGCGCTCTATGCCCCGCTCGGCACGCACCTCGGGCTCGCGGGCTTGAAGCAGCTCTGCGGCAAGGAACTCTCCTACAACAACCTGCTCGACCTCGACGGTGCGACACGGCTCGCGGGCCTCGTCGCCGAGCCGGCGGCCGTCGTCGTGAAGCACACCAATCCCTGCGGTGCGGCGAGCGCCGCGGCCGTGGGCGAGGCGCTTGCCGCGGCGATGGCGGCCGACCCGACGAGCGCCTTCGGGTCGATCGTCGCGGTCAACCGCACGTTCGACCGAGCCTGCGCCGAACTCCTGCTGGCACCGGGACTCTTCGTGGAGGTGATCGCAGCGCCGGCCTTCGCAAGGGAGGCGGTGGAGCTGCTCACGACGAAGCCCACCTGGCGGGCGAGCGTGAGGCTCGTCGAGGTGCCTGCGGGAGATCCCTGGGAGGCCACCGGCGGCATGGAACTGCGGAGCGTCGCCGGCGCGATCCTCGCCCAGCGTCCGGACGTCCGCTGCGACGATCCCGCGGCCTGGAGGGTGGTGACGAGGACCGCCCCGCCCGCCGCGCTCACGCCGTCGCTCGGCTTCGCCTTCACGATCGTCCGCCGGCTCACGAGCAACGCGATCGCCGTCTGCCAGAGCACGAACCTCGTGGGCGCGGGCGTCGGCCAGACGAGCCGCGTCGATGCCACGCGAATCGCACTCGAGAAGGCGGCCGGCCGCTCCCGCGGTGCCGTGCTCGCCTCCGACGCGTTCTTCCCGTTCCCGGACTCGATCGAGCTCATCGCGCGGGCCGGGATCGCGGCGATCATCCAGCCGGGCGGCTCGAAGCGCGACGCCGAGGTGATCGCGGCGGCCGATGCGGCAGGGATCCCGATGGTGTTCACGGCGCGCCGCCACTTCCGCCACTGACTTCACGCGAAACATCCGCATCCTGCCGATTTTCGCTTGGCCGACCTCCGTCGGCTGGTTGAAAACCGGCCCTCCGGGCCTGGCGTCAACTCGTGCGCGCCCGCTCGGGGTTGCCCCGAGCCGGTGTCGTCGAGTGAACGTTGCGGGGCTGTCGATTCCCGGCGTCGGCTTGGTATCGTGGCTCCCATGCAATCGATCCTCGAGAAGATCGTCGAGCGGAAGCTGAGGGAGGTGGCGGTCCAGCGCGAGCGGGTGCCCACCGCGGCCCTCGAGGGCCGGCTGGCGACCGCTCCGGTGGTGCGGGATTTTTTCGCGGCCGTGTCGCGGCCCGGGGCGGTCCGGCTGATCGCGGAGTTCAAGCGGAAGAGCCCTTCGGCCGGCGAGATCCGGCCGGGGGCCACCGTCGAGGACGTGGTGCGCGGCTATGCCGCCGCCGGTGCCACCGCGCTTTCGGTGCTCACCGACGCCTGGGACTTCGGCGGGAGCCTCGTCGATCTCGAGAGCGCGCACATCGCGGTGCCACTGCCGGTGCTGCGCAAGGAGTTCATCGTGGATCGCTACCAGGTGCTCGAGGCCCGGGCGCACGGGGCCGACGCGGTGCTCCTCATCGCCGAGTGCCTCGACGACTGCCACTTGCGCGGCCTGTACCGGGAGATTCTCGACCTCGGCATGACGCCGCTGGTGGAACTGCACGACGAGGAGAACCTGCCCCGGGTGCTCGATCTCGGGGCCACGCTCGTGGGAGTGAACAACAGGAATCTCAAGACGATGACCACCGATCTCGACCACGTGCTCAGGCTGCGGGAGCGGGTGCCGGCGGACGTCGTCCTCGTGGCTGAGAGCGGCATCAAAACCCGTGCCGACGTCGAGCGGCTCGAAGCAGCCGGCATCGGCGCGATGCTCGTGGGCGAGTCGCTGCTCAAGGCGCCCGACCCGGGCCGGGCGGCCGCCGCCCTCCTCGGTGGCGTCACCTGACGAAGCGGTAGCCGGTGCCGCGGACGGAGAGGAAGTGGACGGGCTTCGAGGGGTCTTCCTCGAACGACTTCCGCAGGTTGAGCATGAAGGTGTCGATCGTCCGCGTGGCGGGGGCGCGGGTCAGGCCCCAGACGCGGGTCAGCAGTTCCTCGCGAGAGACGACGAGGCCCTCGTGCTCCACGAGGTAGCGGAGGAGCTTCATCTCGAGGTTCGTCAGCCTGACGGGCTGCCCCCGGAAGCTCGCCTCCCAGGTGTCGAAGTTCACCTCCGCGTGGCCGAAGCGGCAGGCGTTGGCCCGGACCGCCGCCACTGGTTCCGGAGGAGTGACGGGCCGCGTGCCGCGGCCACGTCGGGCGAGGAGGTTGCGCACGATCGAGATCAACTCGTCGAGGTCGAAGGGCTTCTGCAGGTAGACGTCGGTGCCGGCGTCGAAGCCGCGGATGCGATCCTCGACGAGCGTGCGGGCCGTGAGCATCACGACGGGGACGTCGCTGCCGCGGTCGCGGATCGCCTCGCACACGGCATAGCCGCTCATACCGGGCAGCATCAGGTCGAGGACCACGAGATCGATCGGGGGCTCGGCCGCCGTCAACAAGTCGAGGGCGGCCTGACCGTCTCCCACGGTCACGACCGAGAACCCTTCGGCCTCGAGATTGAACTTGATGCCGATCGCGAGGTGCTCCTCGTCCTCGACCACGAGGATGCGGGACATGGGGCCGGCCTAGCGTGCTGGAACGGTGCGCCCGCCGTCGACGCGGGCGTAGCCGTGGTCCGTGAACCAGCCCCAGGCGTCGGCCACCGTCGTGTCGAACGACCGGAACGCGTAGCCGAGTTCAGCGATCGCGCGGGCCGACGAGAAGTTGTGCGGCAGCATCGACATCGTCGCCGCCGCGGAATTGACCGGCAGTTCGCGCGTGGTGAACAGGCTCGCGACGTCGCCGACCCAGCCGGCGACGCGGACCGCGGCTCGGGGAGCGACGCCGAGCGGCTGCATCCGCCCGGCGACGCGGGCGAAGATCCGCCAGGCGTCGAGATACGAGAGGGGATGGCCGCCGAGAATGTAGCGGCGGCCCGGGCGGCCCTTCGCGAGCGCAAGCAGGATGCCCTCGGCGACGTCGCGCACGTCGACGAAGTCGTTGGCTCCGGGGGGCGCGAACAGCCCCTTGCCGGCCCCCACCTCGAGCAGCATCCTGCCGCTCGACGGCTTCCAGTCCCACGGTCCGATCATGTAGACGGGGTTGACGATCACCGCGTCGAGCCCGCGATCGACTTCCTCGAGCACCGCCTGCTCGGCCTCGCGCTTCGTGACGACGTACGGGCACTCGGGCATGCCTCCCGGCGGCGTCTCTTCGTCGGCCGGAGTGCCGTCGCGGGTGAGACCGATGGCGTCCACGCTCGACACGTGCACCATCCGGGCGCCGGCCCGCCTGGCCGCCCGGGCCACGCGTCGGGTGCCCTCGACGTTCGCGGCTCGCATCTCGTCGCGGTGCCTCCAGCCGCAGTGCACCAGGGCCGCCGAGTGGATGACCGCGGCGGCGCCGTCGATCGCCTGCTGGATGGCCCGCTCATCGTCGAGTGGGGCGTTGGCCACCTGCACGTGCAGGCCGTCGAGCGTCCGCCCCGCAGATCGCACCACGGCCCGCACGCTCATGCCGCGGCGGCAGAGCAGCCGGACGACGTTGTTGCCCACGAGGCCCGTCGCCCCCGTGACGACGCAGTCGACGCCGGAATCGGACTCGCGGGGATCGGGAGGCGTCATGGATGGGACGGCGGAGCCGTCGGCATGGATGCGTCAGGGGGATTCGGGGCGAATAATAGATCGGCCCGGGGGCCGGGGCGACTTGCGGCATGCGTCGGTGCCCGGCGTTGACGCCCGGAGCCGCAGCGGCCGAAGATGCGGGCTGGAGCCGGAAGTCGTTGGCATGCCACGCCTTCCGGACGTTCGCGGCCACCGTGCGGATGGCGGCGAGGCTGCCGCCTGTGGAAGGGAGGAGATGGACCGTGGCCGAAGTGACCGTGCAGCCCGTGGAGACGCGGGCCCAGCAGAGGCGGTTCGTGAATCTCCCGTGGCGGATCTACGCCGACGATCCCTGCTGGATGCCGCCGCTGGTGATGTCGCAGGAGGAACTCCTCGGCTTCCGCGCGTGCCCGTTCTACGAAAAGTCGAAGAGCCGGTCCTTTCTCGCGATGCGCGGTGGCACCGATGTCGGCAGGATCACCGCCATAGTGAACGCGGGACACGTCGAGCGTTACGGCGAAGCCCGAGGCTTCTTCGGATTCTTCGAGTGCGACGACGACCCCGCGGCGGCCGGAGCACTGTTCGACGCGGCGCGGTCGTGGCTCCGCGGCCAGGGCATGACGGCGATCCGCGGCCCTGCGAACCCATCGCTCAACTACGAGTGCGGCCTGCTCATCGAGGGCTTCGACACCCCGCCCTTTTTCATGATGACCCACAACAAGCCCTACTACCCGGCGCTCGTCGAG